>NZ_NEUB01000854.1 GCF_002910825.1 Streptomyces sp. SM1
GTAGCTATTCAGCAGGGTGTGATCGGTTCGCGGACCGTGCGGCGTGATCGCTAGGGTGGCGGTGTGGAGGATCCCGACTGGTCTGCGAAGGACCTTCTTGCCGAGTTGGCCGCGGTACGCGGCGAGTTGGCGGCTTCCCGGGCCGAGGCGGCCGCGAAGGACGAGCGGATCGATCAGCTGCTGGTCCAGATCGCGGAGTTGACCACGCAGGTCCAGGCCCTGGTACTGCGGCTGTCGAGGGATTCCTCGACCTCCTCGAAGCCGCCGTCCTCGGACGGGCCGGGCAAGCGGCCCCGTGGCGGGTCCTCGCGTACCCGCTCGGGACGCAAACCGGGCAAGCAGCCAGGTGATCCGGGCACCACCTTGCGGCAGGTAGAGGATCCGAACGAGCGGATCGTCATCCCCGCTCCGGCATCCTGCGCCGGCTGCGCGTCCTCGCTGGTCAAGGTTCCGGTGGCCGCGGTGCGCCGCCGTCAGGTCTTTGACCTGGCCACCCCGCTTCCGCCGCAGGTCATCGAGTACGCCGCGGACGTCAAGTGCTGCCCCGGGTGCGGAAAGAAGGCCACCGGAGTCTTCCCGGCCGGAGTGGAATCGGCGGCCCAGTACGGTCCCGATGTCACCGCGAAGGTCGCGGACGCGGTCCTGGGACACCACATCCCGGTACACCGCTCGACACTGCTGGTGATGGAACTGTGCGGGATGAAGGTCTCCACCGGCTTCGCCGCATCCCTGCGAGGCCGGGCCGCCCGCCTGCTGGAGGCCGGGTTCCTGCCCTCGGTCCGCGCCCTGCTCTCCGGCGCACCCGTCGTGCACGCCGATGAGACCTTCACCCGCACCCGGGCCAGGACCGTCTTCCTGCACGTGGCCTCCACCGCGCACCTCACCCTGATGCACACCGGTGACCGCTCGGCCGCGACCATCGACGCCGGCCAGGTCCTGCCGCACCTCAGCGGTGTCCTGGTCCGCGACGGATACGCCGGCTACACCCACCTCGACCACGTCCTGCACGCCTGGTGCGGCGCGCACCTGCTACGTGACCTGCGCGGCATCCATGAAGCCGACCTCCAGGGCCAGCTGTGGGCCCGCGCCATGGCCGACACCCTCCTGGAAGCCAACCGTCTCGCGTCCGCCGCCCGCGACACCGGGCGCGAGGAACTCACCGCCGACGAACTGCGCACCATCCACCGGCTCTACACAGGAGCACTGGCCCGCTCCCGCCAGGACAACCGGAACAAGAACACCGAACTCGCCCGGCACGCCCGCACCCTGGCCAAACGTTTCGAGGAACACCGCGAGGTCATCCTCCGCTTCACCACCGACCTGGCCGTCCCCTTCACCAACAATCAGGCGGAACGCGACATCAGACCCGCCAAGGTCCAGCAACGCTCCTCCGGAGGCTGCTGGCGAACCCTCCAGGGACTGGCCGACTTCGCCATCGTCCAGTCGTACCTGTCGACCGCGGCCAAGTGGGGCATCAGCCGCTACGACGCACTCCAGCGCCTCTTCACCACAGGGGCGTGGATCCCGCATGCCCTCACCCCTGACACAGCAACAGCCTGACCGAACCGCTCAACCCCGCTGAATAGCTACGACCTGTGAGCTGCCCCGAGTTCCGTAGAGTCCGGTGATCTTGTTTCAGGCGGGCTGCGGGGCGGCTTCCTGTTGCCGCCACCAGTCGCGTTCGTATTCGGCAGACGGTACGTAGTCGAGGGCGGAGTGGAGTCGTTCCTCGTTGCACCACGTGACCCACTGGAAGATCGCCCGCTCGACCTGGTCGACGTCCCTCCAGGAGCCCTGCATCTCGATCAGCTCGGCCCGAAGGTGCCGTTCAGGGCCTAGGTCATCGCGTTGGTGTGTCCAGAAGGTGATTGTGAGGTTCTGATGTAGAAGACGGAAACGAACAGTTGCCATGCTGTTGTGGAGATGAAGGTAGGTCCTTCGACATCGGCATGCAGGTGCAGGTGTCAAACCGCCATGAGCTGCTGCGGTGAATGAGCCGTGGTGGTGAGCGTCATGGAAAAGCCGTACTGAATACGGCAGGTGTGGGCTGAGAAGACGAACGCAAGTGAACCACTGATGACGTGTCGTAAAGCTTAGACGACATCAAAACCGGGGCCTCAATGCTGTCCTGGGATGAGCCAGGCGGGAACCTGTCTACTGGTCTGGCGGTGTCCGGCATGAAGGTGGCGCGAGCTCAGTCCGGGCTTCACAACGGAACTGGAGATCTCCTCGACGCGAAACCGCGATCCGCGGGTTGACGTGGATCGCGAGAGGGAGAGGCGCAAGTGGCGAAGAGCCATGAGAGCCGGAGTACCAGTCGCGCGTCGGGAGGGCGGAACGTCCCGTAGTAGTGATGAAACCTCCGTAATAGAGGCGGAGCGAAGGGGACGTGTTGTTGAGTGTCGATCGGCGATCAACCAGAGATGGGAGGAATCGGATGGTCGAGACGAGATCAGCAAGCAAGCCGTTTGATATTCCGAAACGGCTGGTCTGGAACGCATACCTGAAGGTCAAGGCCAACAGGGGAGCGGCTGGGGTGGACGGGCAGTCGTTAGCGGAGTTTGAGCAGGATGAGAAGAACAACCTGTACAAGCTGTGGAACCGGTTGTCCTCGGGAAGTTACTTCCCTCCGCCTGTGAGAGCGGTTGATATTCCCAAAGCCGGCGGTGGGACTCGGAGCCTTGGGGTTCCGACCGTGGCTGACAGGATCGCTCAGACGGCAGTGGCCATGACATTGGAGCCAGATGTGGAGCAGATCTTCCATCAGGATTCGTATGGCTATCGCCCGAGGCGGTCCGCGCTGGATGCAGTGGAGACGTGCAAGCAGCGGTGCTGGAGGCATCCTTGGGTGATTGACATTGACATCCAGGGATTCTTCGACAACGTGCCGCACGCCCCCATCATCGCGGCAGTGGAAAGACATGCCAATCTCCCGTGGGTGCTGCTGTATGTGAAGCGATGGCTTGTCGCCCCCGTGCGGCAGCCCGACGGAACGCTCGTCAGACGGGAAAAGGGAACTCATCAAGGGTCTTCCATTTCACCGTTGTTGTCGAATCTGTTCATGCACTACGCCTTCGATGCGTGGCTGGCTCGGGAGTACCCGGGGATCAGGTTCGAGCGGTACGGCGACGACGCTG
>NZ_NEUB01000855.1 GCF_002910825.1 Streptomyces sp. SM1
GTAGCTATTCAGCAGGGTGTGATCGGTTCGCGGACCGTGCGGCGTGATCGCTAGGGTGGCGGTGTGGAGGATCCCGACTGGTCTGCGAAGGACCTTCTTGCCGAGTTGGCCGCGGTACGCGGCGAGTTGGCGGCTTCCCGGGCCGAGGCGGCCGCGAAGGACGAGCGGATCGATCAGCTGCTGGTCCAGATCGCGGAGTTGACCACGCAGGTCCAGGCCCTGGTACTGCGGCTGTCGAGGGATTCCTCGACCTCCTCGAAGCCGCCGTCCTCGGACGGGCCGGGCAAGCGGCCCCGTGGCGGGTCCTCGCGTACCCGCTCGGGACGCAAACCGGGCAAGCAGCCAGGTGATCCGGGCACCACCTTGCGGCAGGTAGAGGATCCGAACGAGCGGATCGTCATCCCCGCTCCGGCATCCTGCGCCGGCTGCGCGTCCTCGCTGGTCAAGGTTCCGGTGGCCGCGGTGCGCCGCCGTCAGGTCTTTGACCTGGCCACCCCGCTTCCGCCGCAGGTCATCGAGTACGCCGCGGACGTCAAGTGCTGCCCCGGGTGCGGAAAGAAGGCCACCGGAGTCTTCCCGGCCGGAGTGGAATCGGCGGCCCAGTACGGTCCCGATGTCACCGCGAAGGTCGCGGACGCGGTCCTGGGACACCACATCCCGGTACACCGCTCGACACTGCTGGTGATGGAACTGTGCGGGATGAAGGTCTCCACCGGCTTCGCCGCATCCCTGCGAGGCCGGGCCGCCCGCCTGCTGGAGGCCGGGTTCCTGCCCTCGGTCCGCGCCCTGCTCTCCGGCGCACCCGTCGTGCACGCCGATGAGACCTTCACCCGCACCCGGGCCAGGACCGTCTTCCTGCACGTGGCCTCCACCGCGCACCTCACCCTGATGCACACCGGTGACCGCTCGGCCGCGACCATCGACGCCGGCCAGGTCCTGCCGCACCTCAGCGGTGTCCTGGTCCGCGACGGATACGCCGGCTACACCCACCTCGACCACGTCCTGCACGCCTGGTGCGGCGCGCACCTGCTACGTGACCTGCGCGGCATCCATGAAGCCGACCTCCAGGGCCAGCTGTGGGCCCGCGCCATGGCCGACACCCTCCTGGAAGCCAACCGTCTCGCGTCCGCCGCCCGCGACACCGGGCGCGAGGAACTCACCGCCGACGAACTGCGCACCATCCACCGGCTCTACACAGGAGCACTGGCCCGCTCCCGCCAGGACAACCGGAACAAGAACACCGAACTCGCCCGGCACGCCCGCACCCTGGCCAAACGTTTCGAGGAACACCGCGAGGTCATCCTCCGCTTCACCACCGACCTGGCCGTCCCCTTCACCAACAATCAGGCGGAACGCGACATCAGACCCGCCAAGGTCCAGCAACGCTCCTCCGGAGGCTGCTGGCGAACCCTCCAGGGACTGGCCGACTTCGCCATCGTCCAGTCGTACCTGTCGACCGCGGCCAAGTGGGGCATCAGCCGCTACGACGCACTCCAGCGCCTCTTCACCACAGGGGCGTGGATCCCGCATGCCCTCACCCCTGACACAGCAACAGCCTGACCGAACCGCTCAACCCCGCTGAATAGCTACGCCGTGAGACCACCCAACGCCACTACAGCCTTGATCAATTCTCTCCGCAGTGGAGTCGAAGCCATCCCTCACTCACCTCTTGCCTCTCATAATTCCCATTATCGGGGTGAACTCGGCAACTTCGCGGCCGCCGACCTCTCCGAGGTGACCCGAGCCGTCAAGTGCAAACTGAAGCAGATCCAAGAGGGACGCCACGTCCTTGCAGTCCCGCCCCGCCACCAACACGGCCGCAACCGCGGAGCGGCCGCAGTATTTCGAGAGTCAACAATGCTGGCCAGACATCGACCAGCGCGTCGGCCACTACGGTGACCACTCGGACGGCCAGCACGGCCAGCGTCACGACGACCGCTGAGGCGACCTCGGTCGACCCACTGAGTCTTTCCCGGTAAGCGCCCGTCGCTCGCTGTGATCGCGATGCTTGCGCTGCGGCCCGTGCGGTCCCCAAGTCCGGGCAGACGTAAGGCCCCTGGTAGGAACGATCTTGCGACGGATTGTTCTGACCGAGGGGCCTCACGTGCCGACCAGTGTCACATACACCGCGGTGCTCGATGTGAAGCGGTCCACCGCCGAGCACCTGGCCCGGCTGCTGCGCGATCACCGCGTCGCGGCCGGAACCCGCAGGGGCAGGCGTGCGCTGGGCTGCTTCCGGCAGGCGGTGCTCGTCCTGCGCTGGTTCATCGACGGCACCCGCCTTTCCCAACTCGCCCGCGACAACGGCCTGTCGGCCTCCACCGCATACCGCTACCTCCATGAGGGGCTGACCGTTCTGGCGGCCGGGGCACCGGACCTCGCCACCGCGTTGGAACGCGCGAAGGCGGCCGGGCTGACGCATCTGAACCTCGACGGCACCGTCATCCGCACCGACCGCGTCGCCGCCCCCGGCCCCAACG
>NZ_NEUB01000856.1 GCF_002910825.1 Streptomyces sp. SM1
CCTCGCGGTGTTCCTCGAAACGTTTGGCCAGGGTGCGGGCGTGCCGGGCGAGTTCGGTGTTCTTGTTCCGGTTGTCCTGGCGGGAGCGGGCCAGTGCTCCTGTGTAGAGCCGGTGGATGGTGCGCAGTTCGTCGGCGGTGAGTTCCTCGCGCCCGGTGTCGCGGGCGGCGGACGCGAGACGGTTGGCTTCCAGGAGGGTGTCGGCCATGGCGCGGGCCCACAGCTGGCCCTGGAGGTCGGCTTCATGGATGCCGCGCAGGTCACGTAGCAGGTGCGCGCCGCACCAGGCGTGCAGGACGTGGTCGAGGTGGGTGTAGCCGGCGTATCCGTCGCGGACCAGGACACCGCTGAGGTGCGGCAGGACCTGGCCGGCGTCGATGGTCGCGGCCGAGCGGTCACCGGTGTGCATCAGGGTGAGGTGCGCGGTGGAGGCCACGTGCAGGAAGACGGTCCTGGCCCGGGTGCGGGTGAAGGTCTCATCGGCGTGCACGACGGGTGCGCCGGAGAGCAGGGCGCGGACCGAGGGCAGGAACCCGGCCTCCAGCAGGCGGGCGGCCCGGCCTCGCAGGGATGCGGCGAAGCCGGTGGAGACCTTCATCCCGCACAGTTCCATCACCAGCAGTGTCGAGCGGTGTACCGGGATGTGGTGTCCCAGGACCGCGTCCGCGACCTTCGCGGTGACATCGGGACCGTACTGGGCCGCCGATTCCACTCCGGCCGGGAAGACTCCGGTGGCCTTCTTTCCGCACCCGGGGCAGCACTTGACGTCCGCGGCGTACTCGATGACCTGCGGCGGAAGCGGGGTGGCCAGGTCAAAGACCTGACGGCGGCGCACCGCGGCCACCGGAACCTTGACCAGCGAGGACGCGCAGCCGGCGCAGGATGCCGGAGCGGGGATGACGATCCGCTCGTTCGGATCCTCTACCTGCCGCAAGGTGGTGCCCGGATCACCTGGCTGCTTGCCCGGTTTGCGTCCCGAGCGGGTACGCGAGGACCCGCCACGGGGCCGCTTGCCCGGCCCGTCCGAGGACGGCGGCTTCGAGGAGGTCGAGGAATCCCTCGACAGCCGCAGTACCAGGGCCTGGACCTGCGTGGTCAACTCCGCGATCTGGACCAGCAGCTGATCGATCCGCTCGTCCTTCGCGGCCGCCTCGGCCCGGGAAGCCGCCAACTCGCCGCGTACCGCGGCCAACTCGGCAAGAAGGTCCTTCGCAGACCAGTCGGGATCCTCCACACCGCCACCCTAGCGATCACGCCGCACGGTCCGCGAACCGATCACACCCTGCTGAATAGCTACCAGTCGAGAGCGGAGAGGAGACCAGGGCGCTCCGCATTCTTGCCGGATTCCATGTCCTCATAGATCTTCGAGCAACCGGCCGCAGTCAGAGCGTCGTTCTGAAGCCGTGCGTCCCGAGCGTTGGTGCTGACCCACTGGTACCCGATGACCGCCATTGCCTGCCCCCTAGCCTCAGGCACTCGAAAGACCGGACCACCCTTCCAATTGTTGTTCAACCGTTGCAGGTGGGAGTCGAATTCATAAACAATTACATAAAAGAATAAGGCGCCGCAATTCAGTGACGTCTCCTCTTTGCGCCTATCCCCTTCGCGCCGCTTCAAGCCCTTTCAGGATTGCCGGGACATCATCCGCAGCGAATTCCCCCGGTTCAGGGTCGGTCCATTGCGCCGGTACATTGCGACCGACCAAAAGCCTGCCCATTCCGTCTCCCATGCTCAGGTCGAGTTCCTGCGCCATGGTCTGGATATCACCCATATCCATAACCATCCCCGTACCCGCGTTGGGAATAGCGTCACTCCAAGCCCAGAGCTTTACTTGGTACTTCCTCAGGAATTCCCTACGGTCTTCCTGGTCTTTGGCTCCCCAGACTTCCCCGTACTTCTTACCCGTCGCCCACAGTGCGGGATTCGCTCGCCGCTCCTCCTGCCGTGCAAGGAGAGCGACCTTTGCCGACAGCCCCTTGTGCATGCGCCTGTACGACTCTTCCTGCCCCTCTCCGTCGTAGTCGCCTGCCAGGAAGTCAGCTTCCAGCTTTTCCAGGCGTGCCCTTGCTGACTGGAGTTCCCTTGCCCGTGAGGGGCCGGCACCGGCTCGCTCGTACATGTCCCACTGGCCGATAGAGTCACGGATTGCCTGGTCAACCCACTCATCAAGGATGTCCGCACGGACGTAGGGGCCGCTCGTGCACGCCCCACCCTTGAACTTGTTGGAGCAGCGGTAATACCTGTGTCCGGGAACCCTCGTACCGTCTTTCCTTTTGTGCCCGGAATTCAGGAGAGAAGAAAAAGGAGCGCCGCATTCCCCACAGCGGGCAATACCAGCAAGCAAGCTCCTTGCTCCCGTACGGCTTTCCGTATTCTCTACCTTGGGGGCGGGTTTGATGTGATCCACCAGGTATTCCCACTGCCGCATTGAGGCCAAAGGCTTTTCAGGGAGAATCACCAATCCTCCCTCGTTATCCAAGACAGCCTCACCCTTGTACGTGTAGATACCGGGAATCCAGGGAGAGCGGATGAACTTATTGATGATGGTGGATTGCCACTGAGTTCCCTTTGTGGCCTCCCCCTTCAATTTCCTGAGGTGATCCGACCATGTGAGGACGCCGCGACTGTTGAAGTCACGTGCGATTCGGTGTGTGGACTGACCCTCTCCGATGCGGGAGAAGATCTCTGTCACGTAGGGGTGGAAGTCCTGGTCAATCTCCAGAACCTTCCTCTTGCCTCCCTCTACGGCTTTGATGCGGTAGCCGGTAGGCGGAGCGCCCGTGAGCCATGAACGGTTCTCTAGGCGGCTCTGTACGCCGTTGAGGATGCGTGCCTGGATGGTGTCCCACTCAGCCTCAGCGAAGACGGCTGTCATACGTGCCATCATCTTTCCCTGAGGAGTTGAGAGGTCGAACCCCTCTTCAACGCAGACGATGAACTTCCCGTTTTCCTGTGCCCACTCCAACAGTTCATTGAAGTGCATCGAGCGACGCGTAAGCCTGTCCATCTTGGCTGCAATGATCACGTCGAACTCATCGGCCCTGTCCTTGAGCCAGCGTCCAAGCTTGGGGCGCTTGAAGGGGCTCATCGAGCCTGAGACGTCCGTGTCCTCTGCCTCGCCCACCAGGACGCCGGACAGGTGCGGAGAGCTGACGTGGTGTCGGATCACGCCACGCTGCCACTCGATGGACGTCGAGCCGTCCGAGTCGGCAGACAGGCGGAGACAGGCGAGGTAGCGCTCTCTGTGTGCCTAGGTAACCGGCTTGACTTTGCCGGTGGGCACGCTCCTCGTCTTCGTACTCGTCGGGAAAACTGCGTCGGAAAACGGCTCGTGATAGCACTCGGGCGGGCCCGATGCACGGCTTGATCAAGTTCCTGGGCCGTGCGGGTTGGTCGGGCGGCGACCGGTTGGGGTGCATAGCAGAGCAGGCACGGGATTCGTGATCATTGGGGTGTCTAAGCTCAACGATCATGAGGTGGCCCGTGCCTGCCGCTGTATCTTCTCCCATCCCGCCGGTGTTGGTGAAGCTGGGTCCGCTGGATGTCAGCCAGGTCGCTGACCTGCGGTCTTTCCTGGAACTGGTGCCCGAGTGCGAGACGGGGCCGCGGGCAATCCGCGACCAGCCCGAACGAGCCCTCCCACTCCTGGGCATCACCAACAACCCAGACGCTCAGGGAACCTGATCAAGCCCTGGGCCCGATGACCCGCCGGTACCAAGGCTAATGCTCTTCAGTCCGGTGACAAGACGTCACCCGGCTGTTCCTCTCGGCCAGGAACTACCCTGGTCCGGTGCGTGACAAAACCCAAGCGAATTCCGCAGAGCCCGGTGACGGTCTGGTCCGTGCCGGTGCCATCGTCTTCATCATCGGCGCCGTGGCCACTCTGGTCACCGTGGCCCCGCTGTTCCTCGGTACGACGCCCTTTCCGACGTACATGTTCGTGCTGAGCATGTTGACGGGTGTCGGGTTCCTGATGGCCGGGGCGGGCGTCGTGCGCTCGGCCGCGGCGGGGCGGCGCAGGGCGCGGGCGGGTCAGTTGTCGGAGGGGTGAACGGTGGGGGCGGCGGTGCGATGGTCCGAAAACCATTGCGGGAATTCCGTCAGGGCGGTGAGGACGACGTCCGCACCGGCCTCGCGCAGTTCCGTGGTGTCGCACGGGCCGCTGGCGACCGCGACCGACAGCGCGCCGGCGGTCCGCGCGCCGCGCACGTCGCCCACGTGGTCGCCCACGTAGACGGCGGCCTCGTGCTCGCGCAGCGCCAGCGCCTTCCGCTCGGCCCACAGGCCGCCGATCACCGCGTCCGGCTCGATGCCGAGGTGCGCCAGGTGCAGCTTCGCGTTGGGCTCGTACTTCGCCGTGACGACGATCGCGCGCCCGCCGCCTTCCCGTACCGCCGCTATCGCCTCACGGGCGCCGGGGAGGGCGGGCGTGGGGGTGATGGCGTAGGCGGGGTACATCTCCCGGTAGAGATCGGCCATCTCCCCGACCCGCTCGGCCGGGTACCAGTTGACCAGCTCGTCCTCCAGCGGCGGCCCGAGCCGGCTGACCGCGAGGTCGGCATCGATGTACGTTCCCGTGCGCTCGGCCAGCGCCAGGTAGCAGGCGTGGATGCCGGGGCGGGAGTCGATAAGGGTCATGTCGAGATCGAAACCGACGGTGGGTGGGAGCGGGGTCGTGAGGGCCATGTGCGCCATTGTCCGCCACCCGCCGGCCGACCCCGGGCGGAAGCCCGAGCCACTTCGGCAGCTGTGACCCCCTCAGGTCAACTCCAGCCCCTCCGGCGTTTGAGGAGCGTGGGTCCGGGGGCAGCGCCCCCGGGGACGGGCTAGGGGCGGCGGGGGCGATCCAGGTACGGCCGCCTGCTGCAGCTCGCGGCGCTGGGCCGGTGCCGCTGCGCCCACCCGTGCCGCCCCAGCGGCACGACTGCCCGCAGCTGGGGGGGGGTGGGCTGTCCGCAACTCAGGGGGCACGACCGCCCGCAGCTGGGGGGTGGGCTGTCCGCAGCTCAGGGGGGCTCGGCTGCCCGTAGCCGGGGAGGTCTGGCGTCCCGGACGGGTGGCTTGGGCTCTGGGCCGGGGCCAGAGGCCCAGGGTTGCCTGAGGTCCACAGGGCTGAGCTCGCCGGAAGGGGCGGGCTCAGCCGCGCTGCCGCTGGGACCGCCAGATCAGGAACAGCGCCGAGGCGACAGCCGCGCCGCGGATGACCCACGGCCACGCCTCCGCGATCGCGGCGTTCATCTGCCCCTCGGCGACCGGTGTGCCCCAGCGGCCCGCCGTTCTGCCCCACAGCCAGACCACACCGCCCGTGAGCGCGAGCCCGGGGATGATGACGACCGCCGCCTTCGACTCCGCGGGGCTGAGCCGCCGCGAGGCGTAGGCGATGAGCCAGCCGAGGACCAGGGCGAACCAGCTGCCCAGCACGGCGCCCGCGACCAGCAGTCCGGCGGCGAGCAGCAGCAGCGGGTTGCTCCACCGCCGGGCCGGCAGCCGCAGCAGGCGACGGCGACCCGGCGCGGCGGCCTCCGCCTCCGCCACGGCGACCGGCTCGACGGACGTCTCCGGTCCGGGTTCCTTCTCCTTGGCCGCCGGCGGCCTGAGCAGTTCCGGGATCTCGACGCCCCCCACGAATCCCGGCACCTCCTCCCCGATGCCGAACGCGCTGTTGTCCACCCGCCACCAGTCGGGCTGAGCCGCGCTGTCGCCCAG
>NZ_NEUB01000857.1 GCF_002910825.1 Streptomyces sp. SM1
CCTCGCGGTGTTCCTCGAAACGTTTGGCCAGGGTGCGGGCGTGCCGGGCGAGTTCGGTGTTCTTGTTCCGGTTGTCCTGGCGGGAGCGGGCCAGTGCTCCTGTGTAGAGCCGGTGGATGGTGCGCAGTTCGTCGGCGGTGAGTTCCTCGCGCCCGGTGTCGCGGGCGGCGGACGCGAGACGGTTGGCTTCCAGGAGGGTGTCGGCCATGGCGCGGGCCCACAGCTGGCCCTGGAGGTCGGCTTCATGGATGCCGCGCAGGTCACGTAGCAGGTGCGCGCCGCACCAGGCGTGCAGGACGTGGTCGAGGTGGGTGTAGCCGGCGTATCCGTCGCGGACCAGGACACCGCTGAGGTGCGGCAGGACCTGGCCGGCGTCGATGGTCGCGGCCGAGCGGTCACCGGTGTGCATCAGGGTGAGGTGCGCGGTGGAGGCCACGTGCAGGAAGACGGTCCTGGCCCGGGTGCGGGTGAAGGTCTCATCGGCGTGCACGACGGGTGCGCCGGAGAGCAGGGCGCGGACCGAGGGCAGGAACCCGGCCTCCAGCAGGCGGGCGGCCCGGCCTCGCAGGGATGCGGCGAAGCCGGTGGAGACCTTCATCCCGCACAGTTCCATCACCAGCAGTGTCGAGCGGTGTACCGGGATGTGGTGTCCCAGGACCGCGTCCGCGACCTTCGCGGTGACATCGGGACCGTACTGGGCCGCCGATTCCACTCCGGCCGGGAAGACTCCGGTGGCCTTCTTTCCGCACCCGGGGCAGCACTTGACGTCCGCGGCGTACTCGATGACCTGCGGCGGAAGCGGGGTGGCCAGGTCAAAGACCTGACGGCGGCGCACCGCGGCCACCGGAACCTTGACCAGCGAGGACGCGCAGCCGGCGCAGGATGCCGGAGCGGGGATGACGATCCGCTCGTTCGGATCCTCTACCTGCCGCAAGGTGGTGCCCGGATCACCTGGCTGCTTGCCCGGTTTGCGTCCCGAGCGGGTACGCGAGGACCCGCCACGGGGCCGCTTGCCCGGCCCGTCCGAGGACGGCGGCTTCGAGGAGGTCGAGGAATCCCTCGACAGCCGCAGTACCAGGGCCTGGACCTGCGTGGTCAACTCCGCGATCTGGACCAGCAGCTGATCGATCCGCTCGTCCTTCGCGGCCGCCTCGGCCCGGGAAGCCGCCAACTCGCCGCGTACCGCGGCCAACTCGGCAAGAAGGTCCTTCGCAGACCAGTCGGGATCCTCCACACCGCCACCCTAGCGATCACGCCGCACGGTCCGCGAACCGATCACACCCTGCTGAATAGCTACCTCGACCGCCTTGGAAGTAGGCCTCAATGAGTACCTTCCCGAATTCTCGCTTCATGAAGGAGTTCGACGTAATCTGTCCCGTAAAGCCCCCATCGTGCGAACCCGTTTCGGCGCGAACTGCCAAGTCGAAGATTCGTTGGGCGAATGGAACCGACAATGCATACTTTCCGGAACAGGCGAAGTAAGCCATCCGGTAGTTCTGGTTCTCCCGGCTGTCCTTGACGGTGATGTACGGCGGGTTACCCACCACCACGTGGTAGGAGCCTCGTCCCAGCAGGTCCACTTCCTGCTCGTACCGGTCCACATCCTCAGTCCGGTAGTAGAACGTCTCGTTCTCCGCGAACAGGGTGTCGAACGTCTCCGTCACGGTGTCCAGGTTGCGCCCATGCAACAACGAGTCCGCCACAGCCACCCGAATGGGCAACCCAGGAGCCGCGCTCAACTCCCGCACACCCCCCGCCTTCAGCGCAGCCACCAGCAACCGGAACCGCGCAATGGCAACAGCGAACGGGTTCTTGTCGGCCCCGTGGACCGACTCCAGCGCCCGCCGCACCAGCACCCACGCCTCGGTCCCCGGCTCGGCCTCCCGCCACTTGCCCAGCAGCCGCTCGAACATCCCCAGCAGGAAGTGCCCGGAGCCGCACGCGGGGTCGATGCACCGCAGCCCCCGCACGACCTCCTCCCCACCGGGACCGTCGGCCGACACCTCCCCGTCCCACCCACCGGGCCGGTGCTTCCACGCCGGCGTGAGACCGAACTCCTCCACCGCCGGTTCCAGCGTCAGGTCGAGGATGAACTCCTCCACGAACACCGGCGTCTGGAGCAGCGCGTACGTCTTGCGGGCGTGCTCCGACAGGTCCTGGTACAGATCGCCGAGGAAACGGGTGTTCAGCTCACCGTCGGTGAAGTCGTGCACGACGTGGCCGTCCGCACCCCGCCGCCGCCAGAACGCGAGCAGCGCGGTGGCCGCCTCGTACGAGGGAAGCACCTCGAACAACGGGTTGTGGGCGGGATCGAACAGCCCCGCCACCGTCCGGTGGGACCTGCCCAGCGCCTCGAAGGACGCCAGCAGCCAGTCCCGGTCGTTCAGCGAGGGGTTCCGCCGGAAGAAGTCGTCGTGCCGGTCCTGCGCCTCCGCCAGCCGGTCCCCGGGGCCGGAGAGCCACGCGTCCGGGATCAGCTGGTTGTCCTCGCTGAACCGCACGAACACACACGCCAGCACCCACGCGGCCGCGATCTGCACGACCCGCTCGTCCCGCCACGTCTCGTACATGGCCGCCGTACGCCCCGCCGCGACGGCCTTCCCGTACTCCGCCCGCAGCGCGTCCCGGAACTCCGGCTCGCTGTCGGTCCGCGCCCGCAGATCGCCCTCCAGCACGCGCGCCTGCGCCTGGAGATCCTTCAGCAGCCGTACCCGGTCCAGCGAGGCCCCCGCCCCCTGCCGCTCCTCAGCCGTCACCGTCACAGCCGCACCCCACATCCCGCTAGCCAGTCGCCCCCGCGATCACCGCGGACGCCCCCTGTCCCCCCGGCGAACCCCGGGAACGTACATCCTGCCAGCTCACCTTCCCGCCCCCGGCCTTGTCGGCGCTTCCGCAATGTGCCGGAGCGGGGCCTGTCCGCTTGCGTAGGGCGAGACCCTCACTCCTCCCGATCGAACGTGATCAGGTAATCATATTTTCCCATCGTATTGCTTATCGAGTTCAATTCGATTCTGTGGGGGAAATGAAAGATGTGCGGGAATGTGTATGGCTATCCGATAGGGGCATCAGTTAATCTCCAGTAAGGATGTCGATCAACTGCATCCTTTCGCACGCGTACGACGGGGGGTGTGCCGTGGGACTCCGGAGTCACCTCATATCGGAAACCAGGCGCGCACGCATAAGGATTCGCAACGCTCTGGATTCCTACGCGGAGAAGGTCACTCCGAAGGGGAGGGTTCGGCAGCTGGTCTTCATCCCCCTCGTCCCTCTCGCGGTCATGGGCCTCGTCTATGGCGCATGCGCCTGGATCGGTGTGGAGTCGTCGGAGGACTGCCCCCCTTCCACCCTTCTGCACCTGGCGATTCCCGCCCTCCAGGAGCGGCCCTCGGAGTGCCGCGAGTTGCCTCTCGTCGCCGATCTGCCGAGTGTCGCCCTCGGCTTCACCTCGACGCTCGCGGTGACGATCTACCTGATCCTGATCAAGAGACTGGCCGGCCTCCAGAGAGGCCTCGTGACGTCCGGACTCGTCAAGTCGGTGAAGTTCAGGGAGGGACGGCTCGCCGAGCGGCTCGCACTCCTCCACGAGAGGATCCGCCCCGCGCGCTGGGTCAAAGGGGTGCTGCTCGCTTTCAGTCTCCTCGGAAGCTGCTACCTGTACTGGGCGGCCTACGAGGGTGGCCGCGCCTTCTCCGACCTCTCCGCCATCTCGAGGGGACATCCGAGCGAGGAGGTGTTGCGCGCCTCGTGGTGGGCGAATTACGAAGAGCATCCCGGAACGGCCCTCACCTGGATCTGTGTCGGGACGTTCGGTATCTACTTCGCGGCGAAGCAGGCCTACATCTACCAGAAACTCGTGGTGTTCGCGATCCGCTCCCGGAAACACTGGGAGTTCCAGTACGTGCCGAGGGATCGCGACGACGACTTCGGGTGGAAGCCGGTCGGCGAAGTCAACGCGATGGTCTATCTGGGGTTCCTGAACTTCGCGGTCTCCCTGTTCGCCGCCGCCTACCTTTTGCAGGGGGCTCCCGGCGGATCGGGGAAGGCGGTCATCGGTGCCATGGCGCTGCTGGGAATCCTGGCGAACCTGGGAATCGTGCTGGCGCTTCTCTGGGTGATGGTGAGGAACCATCGGAAGATCATCGTCCGGAAGCGGGTGGAGGTGAAGAGACGGCTGCTGGAGCGTGAGGGCCGGACCGCCGCGTCACGCGGGCTCCCCGCCCCGGTGAGGGGTGGCAGCCGCGGGACGTCCGTCCCCCGGAGAAGGGCCGCGGTGAGAAGGCGGCTGCCGAGACGTACCGGCGGGCCGACCGCATCGCACGGGCGCTGTGCCGGGGAGACGGAAGCCGCCTACCTCTCCGTTCAGGGGATGCTCCTGTCGGAGGCGCCCCGCTGGTATCCGTTGAGAGGCAGGCTCCGGCCGCTCCTGTCGGTGGCCCCCGGTCTCTTCGCCTTCTACAAGGCGGGCGGCGAGCTCGTGAAGCTCATCCAGTGAGGCCCGTCCCCACGTCCTCCACGGACGGCGAGCCTCACCGGAGACCGCCGTCGCTGACGGAGAGTGAAGGCAGGAGCCGCAGGGTAATACCCGTCGCTTCTTCCGAACGGGGAGAAGCCGTTCTCGACACCGGAAGGGCAGGGAAGGCCATGGGTGCGGACGGCAGGGCGATCAACTTCGAGGTGGTGTCCGAACCAGGGCGGGGGGACGGGGACAGGTCGATGGAGCTGGCCTCCGTCCAGCTCACCCGTGAACTGAACCGGCTGTCCGGGACCACGGCCAAGGGGAGGGCGGGACCCCCGCCGGCACCGGGGTCCCGAGCCGGTGAGGGTCTCGCCGAAGTGCTGCGGCTGTCGGTCGAGTTCGCCCCCGTGGCGGCGGTGATCCTTCAGGGCGTCCAGTTGTTCGGAGGCTGGTCGGCGTTGCGTCCCGGGCACAAGGTGTGGCTCAGGCGCCGGGACGGTGAGGCGATGGAGGTGACCGGCCTGTCCGCCGAGGACCAGCGGCGGCTGATCGACTCCTGGCTGGACGGCCGGGAAGACCCGCCGGATGATCAGGACCCCACACCGGACGACCAGGGACCCCCGCCGAACGGGAACGGGGACTCGACGTGACCGAGCGGCGGGCCCTGCTGATCGGCTGCTCCCGCTACCAGGACCGGTCCTTCGCCGAACTCCTGGAGACCTGCGCCTCGGAACAGATCGTCCTGAGCATCGACTGCTGCTCCCTACGTTCTTCTGGAGCACCCTTACCGCAGACTCACTCTCGGCGCGGCCGACGGGGGTCACGCCGAGCGCCTGGCCGTTCTGCTGAACTCCCTGGCCGGGCTCCGCCCCGGCTGAAGCCTGTGGCCCGGTTACTGGTGCGCGACGCCCAGGTCACGCACGTAGATGTCCCAATAGGGCGGTGTGACGCCGGCCAGCGGGCCCTTCCTGCCGACGTGCGTCCACCCCCAGCGCCGGTAGAGGCGCTGCGTGGCAAGGGCGGTGGGCTGCACCGACAGGATCGCGCGCTGTTCCGCGCGGGCGCGCAGGAGTTCTGCCATCAGGCGTCCGCCCGTGCCGCGGCCCCGCCGGTCGGGGAGGACCGCCAGGCTGATGACGGCGAAGGTCCGGCCCGGCCACTCCTCCACCAGACCGGCGGGGAGCGGCCGGTCGAAGTCGCCCCACCAGCCGTGGTCGACGGGAAGCGGATGACCGTAGGCATGGCCGAGGAGGCGGTCCCGCTGCCTGGCCACGGCCAGACGGAAACCCGCGACCGTCATCAGGCTCCGGAGTTCCTCCTCGTGTGCGGGGGACATCTCCGGGAGCCAGGCGAACGGCTCTGCGGAGAAGACGCGGTCGTGCACCTCGCAGATCCGCCGGAACCAGTCGGCGGCCGACTCCCTCCCGCCGCCCTCGACCACGACCTCACCCGGCTCGGCCACCGCCGTCCTCCTCCCCGCTCCCCGAGACCGTGACGTCCTCCGCCCGCCTCCGCAGAACGTCGGCCGACTCGTCGCCGAGCTCCTCGTACAGAACCGCGGCCTGCGTCCAGAAACGTCGCGCGGCGTCCGGCTCGCCGCGCGCCGAGGACACGTCGCCCAGCCGCCCGAGCGTCGACGCCTCGCTGCGCCGGTCGGTGAACTCACGGAAGACGGCCAGGGCCCGCCCGAGGTGGTCCTCCGCGTCAGGGAGTTCGCCCAGCTCGCCCAGACTGTCGGCGAGGGGGAGCGCACCCCACGCCTCGCTCCACCGGTCTCCGATCTCGCGGAAGATGCCGAGGGCCCGGCGGCAGAGCGCGGCGGCCTCCGCGTGCTCCTCGCGGCCACGGGCGCACTCCGCGAGACTGAGCAGGCTCATGCCCTCGCCCCGCCTGTCGCCGTGCTCGCGGAACACGGACAGCGCGGCCTCGAAGTGCGTCTGCGCCTCGGCGTCGGGGTCGCCCCGCTCCAGGGCCACCAGCCCCAGGCCTCGCAGCGAGAACCCCAGCGTCCAGAGATCGTCGATGCCCCGGCTGAGCTCCGCAGCCGCCCGGTAGTTCTCGACGGCGACGTCGTACGCCCCGGACCGCCAGTGCACATCACCCAGGCACATCAGGTGGAATGCCTCTCCCAGCTGGTTCCCGACCAGCCGTGCGGCATCCAGTCCGAGTTCGTGGACGTGCTTCCAGTCCGACCAGTGGGCACTGAGCTCGAAGAATCCGCCGGCCACCGCGGGCAGCATCCACGCGATGTCGTACTGCCCCCAGGCGACCGCCTGTTTCAGCGCGGCGAGCAGGTTCTCGCGTTCGGTGTCGAACCACCGCATGGCGTCGGCGGCCTCGTCGAATCGCTCGACCGGTCGCACCTGGTCGCCCGCGGGCACCAGGTGAAGGGAACGGGAGCGCGGAAGGATCGCCTTCCGCCCCGCGTCGGCGCTGAGCAGGTACCAGGTGAGGACCCGGCGCACGGCCCGGGTTCTCTCCTCTCGCGGCTCCTCGGCGGACAGCAGCTCCACCGCGTAGGAACGCAGCAGATCGTGCATGCGGTACCTGTCCCTGGCGGTCTCCTGGAGGAGATGGACGTTGGCGAGTTCACCGAGCCTGCGCCGCGCGACCGCCGGGGCGACCGCGAGGAGTGCCGCCGCGGAGTCGACGCACAGCACCTTTCCCTCGTGCAGACCCAGCAGGCGGAAAGCTCTTCGGGACTCCTCCGGGAGCGCTCTGTAGGACCACGAGAAGACGGCACGCACATCGCTGAGCTCGTCCTCCTGATCGGCCAGGGCGTCGAGGAAGTCCTGCTCCTGGACCAGTTCGTCCACGAGCTCGCCCAGCGACAGCAGGGAACGGCCGGCCGCGCGTTCTCCCACGACGCGGAGCGCCAGGGGGAGACAGCCGCAGAGCTCAGCCACCCGCCGGGCCGCCTCGGGCTCCGCGTCGACCCGTAACGGCCCGATCACCTCACGCAGGAGCCGCACCGACTCCTGTGGTGACAGTACGTCGAGTGTCACACGCGCTGCTCCCTCCCTCGCCACGAGACCGGAGAGTCTGTTTCGGCTGGTGATCAGTACGAGACTTGAGCGCGAGGCGGGAATCACCTGCCTGATCTGTTTGACGGACGAAACATTGTCGATGAGTATCAGGATTTTCTTTCCGTACACCATCGAACGGAACAGTGCGGCACATTCCTGCTCGTCGATCGGAATGCGGTCGGCCTCCACGCCGAGGCCCCGGAGAAATGACGTCAAGGCTTGCTCGGGTCCCAGCGCGTTACCACTGTTGTACCCGCGCATGTCGATGTACAGATCGCCGTCCACGAAGTGCCGGCGGACCCGGTGCGCCCAGTGCAGTGCGAGCGCGGTCTTCCCCACGCCCGGACCCCCGGTGATCGCCGCGACGACGGCCGGCCCGTCACCGTGCTCGTCGGCGGGCCGCGGGTGCAGGCCGTCCAGCCCTGTCAGCTCGTTCACCCGGTTGACGAACCCGGGTACTCCGTAGGGGAGCTGGCGGGGCGGGGGGAAGGAACGGCCGGGGCCGTGCACGTGTATGCCACCGTGTACGGTCCCGGCCTGGACCACCACGTCGCTGTCGCCGCCGGAGAACTCGTTCGAGACGGACATCGGCTCGTCGGTCATGCGTCCGGTCAGGCCTCCACCACTCGTGCGGTCCGCTCAGGCAGGGACACACAGGCGGTCCCGGTGGGTGCGGGCGAACTCCCGGTAGGGGACCCCGGACGCCTGGGCCACGTCGCGCCAGCGGTTGGCCTCGACCACCCGTTGCGGATCGTCGATGATCTCGGCGGACAGGAAGCGCCCGTCCTCCTCGTAGTACATCGCGACCAGTTGCGAGGAGTCGAAGAGCCAGTAGTCGTAGTGCGGCAGCTCCGTCGGCCACTCCCCTCGGCGCACGGGCAGGATCCGCACGTCCTCTCCCGCCTCGACCGTGTGCTCGTACGCCCACGCGCATTCGAAGCGCACGTAGTCGGACATCGGCAGTTCGACGACGTGGACCCGGCTCACACTCTTTCCCGCCGCCACCGCCTTGGCGACGGTGCCGTCGATCCACTCCGCGATACCGGGGAACTCGCCCCTCGCCTCGCCCGCGAGGAAGCGTGAGAACTCGTCCTGCTCATAGGTCACGTCGTACCGCTGGAGGGCTTCCAGGCGGTACGCCGTGAACTTGAAGTCCGTGAACAGGCGGTTGAACTCATCGTCCGCCAGGGAGAAGAACCTGCGTCCCACCTACCGCCCCTCACTGTGCCGGCTGTGATACCGCTCCATGGCGCCGGTCACGACGTCCGCGGAGATGCGGACGGCGCCCTCTCCCGGAAGAACGTTCTCCAGTTCCGCGATGGTGGCACTGTCCACGAGGCTTCCCTGGACGATCAATTCGCCCGTCTCGCCCAGGTAGACCGTGGGACAGCCGTTGCCGCCCGAGCCCTGGTCCTTGTACAGCTTGGTGAGTTTCATTCATCTCCCCCTGTCCGTATGGCAAACTCGGCCTGCTTGAGATTGAATTGCGGAGAATGTGGCGCGTCAAGATTTTTCACAGCTGAATGGCACGGTCGGGCTACTTTGGCCGATTTCATTTCTTGAGGTCGGTATCTAATGATCTAAATAGCTGATCGTCCCGGGATTTCGGATGTGATTTCTGATGCGGCAGTTGTCGGCTCCGTGCCGCCGCAGCGGACGACGACTTCCCGTGGGACGTCGGTACCGGGAGTCGCTCAGTCGCTCAGCCGGTCTGCCCCGCGGGTCCGGCATCCGGCGCGGGGGGAGTGCCGAACGTCACGGAGCCGTACAGGTCCCGGACCTGGAGGACGTTTCCCTGGGACCCGCCACTGACGGTGTTGTGCACATCCCCGGACCCCGTCGACACGGCCTTCGCCTCCTCCAGCCACGCCGTGAGGGAACGGGCGAAGTCCGGGTCGTGGGCCGCGCGGTGCTGCAACACCTCGGCGAGCGCCTGTGCGCGGTCAGGGTCCCGAGGGCTGCCTTCGAGGGCTTCCAGTTCCCGCAGTGCCGGAACCGGTTCCGTCTGATCGGCCCGCCGGAACGGCCGGCGCACCAGTTCGCCCAGCGCCGCCCACGCCTGCGTACCGGCGGCACCTCCGGCGCCGCTCACCAATGCCACGAGAAGCGCCGCCGAAATCGGATCCATCCGATCCCCACCCCCTGTCGATCACGGACCGTACGGGATGTATAGCAGCTCGCGCCGCCCCTGTCCGGAGCACAGCTGAGCGGTCAACTGAACGACTGACAAAGGAGATTGATGAAGCAATACGTAGGAGGAGGTGTGCGCTCCGGGCGGAAGGACCCACGCTCGCGTCCACAGCGTGCGCCCCGGTGGTGCCGCGCGACCCCGCGCACGCTCGCTGCCTGTGTCCCGCGCCCGTGCTCCCGAACGCAGGTGAAGCCGCGGGGCAGCCGGCGAGGCCCGGCCAGGCCGGCTCGGCTCGCTTTACGTCCTCCCGGCGGTTGTACGCCGGAGGCCGCTCCGGCTGCGCACGCTCAGCCCTACCGGTGCACCCCGGTGCCCCTCAGGGCCGTACGGCTGCCGACCGGAGGTCCTTGAGGAACAGGCCGTCCAGCACCTCCCACTCGGTCGCCCGGTCCACCACCTCCACCGTCCGGCCGTCCAGCACGGGCGTGGCACGCGGGTCCTCCGTCGGCAGCAGCAGCCACAGGCCGTGCGGGGTGTCCGCCGGGCGGCGGGCCGCCTGCTGGAGGCCTGCCAGCAGCTCACGGCCGCCGGCCTCCCAGTAGCGGGCGACCAGACCGGCCTCGTGCAGCAGGACCACCGAACGCGGGCCCGCCCTCTCCGCGAGGTCCATCACCCGCTGCCGTACCCGCTCCGCCGCCAGCCGCGTGTACGAGGCGAGCGCCGCGCCCAGCGTGCCCGTCGCCGTGTACTTCGCGTCCGCCTTCAGCAGCGCCTGCCAGCGCACCGACTGCTCCTCGGCCAGCTCCCGCAGAGAGTCCAGGAACACCGCGCTCAGTGACACCGCCACCGTGTCGTACCGGCCGGCCAGCGCGTCGGCGACGCCCGGCAGGTCGGGGCCCTTGAGGGTGAGCGCCAGGAAGCCGCCGAGATGACGGGACTCCGTCAGCCGGGCGGACAGCACCTCACGGGGGTCACGGCCCTCGGCGATGCGTCCCTGGGCCGCCGCGTACAGGGAACCGGTGCTGGTCAGTACGGAGGACGACAGGGCCAGTCGGCTGCCGCCACCCTCCTCGGCCCCCGGCAGGAAGCGCCGCCGTTCCGGGTCCCAGGCCAGCGGGAAACCCGCCTCGGCCAGTGCCTCGGACATGTCGACGTACGTCGCCCCGTCCAACACCGCCAGACCGGGGAACCGCGCCCGCACCCGGGACAGCAGGTCGTCCGGCGTGATGCCGCTCCCGGGACGGACCCCCGCCGCGGCCTGCGAGATGCGCAGAGCCCGGGACAGCCCCAGATCCAGCGGGAACAGCTCCAGACGCGGCGAGAACGCCACTCCGCCCGCCATCGACGCGGCCAGTTCCACCAGCCGGGTGTCGGCGAGCGGCGCCATGCCGTCCGGAGCCGCGACGGCGCGCAGCTCTCGCAGCACCGTGGTCCGGCCGGGCAGCGGTTCCCGGCGGGCCAGGTCGGCGGCCGTCTCACCCAACGTCGTCGCATAGTCGGCGAGTTCGGCGGGTGTCGGATCGTCGGAGCCCGGCTGGTCCTCCAGCGCGACGACGACCCGGCCGCCACGCCGCTGCACGGTCAGTCGCGCGGGTGCCTCGAACGGCTCACCGGACGTGGCACCGGCCGGGTCGTCATCCCGTTTGCGGATCTCCGCTTCGACCGCCGCGCGCACCACCGCCAGCGCCCTGGCCAGGGAGACGGCGGGGGCACCCGCCCCCGCACCGTGCCGCGCCCGCAGCTCGGCCGCCAGCTCCTCCACCGTGGACACCCGGTCCCGCTCGGTGAGGACGGCCACCACTTCGTCGCGCACTCTGTCGAGCCACGGCATCGCCGCCCACTGCTCGACGGCCACCTGCTGGTTCTGCGACACCGTCGGCTGGCTGATGCCCAGCGCCTTCGCGATCAGGCTCTGTGCCGGCCACGGCTCCAGCGCCTCACCGGCCTCCAGCACACCGGGCAGCTGGAGCGTCGCCCGGACCACGTCGGGACGCGGCCGGGTCCGGCGCCTGCCCTCCGGCGGTGTGAGCCGGGCGGCCAGCGTGTCGACCGACTCCAGCGCCTCCTCGGGAGCGTCAGGCTCCAGGGCGACCGGCCGCTTCGGCACGGGACGGCGGCGCAGCGCCTGCGTCCACTGGCGGTGACGGCGGTTCAGCTCCTTGCGGATCGCGTTGCCCGCGCCCCGGGCCCGGGAGATGAGGTGCGGGGGGATGTCGAGGAGCTGCTCGACCGTGTGCGCCTTCAGCCCCTCGGCGACCGACACGGCGCGCGGGGACAGACCGGCCGCCGCGAGCGGGGTCTTCAGGGTCGCGGCCTCCGCGGCCTGCTCGCGGACGTCCTCCAGGTCCTCCGCGCTCAGTCCGACGGTGGCCGGAGTGGTCGCCGGGTGGGCGGCGTCGGCGGTCCGGAAGACCTGCCGCCATGCCTCCTGCAACTGCCGCAGCGAGTCGAAACGCTGCTCCACGTCCCGGTGCAGGGCCCGCTCGAAGAAGCCCTTCAGACCCTCGCTGAGGGCCTGCGGGAACAGCTCGGCGGCGACGTGCGGGGCGGCGTCGGCGGCCATGCGGGGGTCGCTCTGGCCGTCGCCCCACACCGGGCGCTCGCCCGACGCCATCTCGTGCAGCGTGACGGCCGCGGCGTACCACTCGGCGTGGTCGTCGTACCGGGAGCGGCCGGCCCCGCCGAGGAAGGGGTCGAGATAGCCGCGGGTGCCGGCGTGTACGTCCTGGTCCGGGGCGTCGGCCAGGGAGAAGTCGAACAGCATCAACTGCCAGGAGCCGTCACTGCGCTTGAACAGACCCAGGTTGTCCGGCTTCACGTCCCGGTGGCGTACCCCGCGCGCCGCCAGCGCGTCCAGCGCCTGGAACAGGTCGTTGCCGAACCGCTCCAACTGGTCGTACCCCAGGGGGCCTTGGTCGCGGAGCCGCGCGCCCAGGCTGACCGGCTCCCGGTCGTCCGCGCCGCGGTAGCCGCCCGCGTACTCGATGTCCAGGACCGTGTGCCCCGCCAGCTCCCTCGGCTCGGCGAGCAGCTTCACGATCCGGCCGCCGCCGACCTCCTTGAGGGCCTTCGCCTCCGCGTACAGGCGGGCGTCCTTCTCCCGGTCCAGGGCGACCTTGAAGACGCGGAGCTCCTCCTCGTCCTCGCCCTCCGGCAGCGGCCGGCGCACCAGGAGGGCACGGGCGGTGGCGCCCGTACCGAGGACCCGCGCCACGGTCCAGCCGTCGCCCAGCGGCTGCTCCGGCTGCACGGTCAGCGGATCGGCCGACAGCCCGCCGGACGGTTGCGGCGCCGCCGCGTCGGCCTCCGCGGCAGCCAGTAGCTCCAGGAACTCGTCGACGGAGGCGAGCCGGTCCCGTACGTCCGCCGTCGTCGCGCGGAAGACGAGCGTGTCCAGGGCGGATGAGACGGAGTCGGTGACCGCGTAGGGATGCAGCCCTCCGTCGCCCTGCAACCGCTCCAGCAGCGCACTGCGCCGGTCCGCGGGCGACCGGCCCGTCAGCAGGAGGTAGGTGAGGGAGCCCAGACCGAACACGTCGAGATCGCCGGGGTCGGCGAACTCCTGGTCCGTCTCCGGCGCGAGGTACACCTGTGCCGTGTCGGCGATCAGACCGGCGTCGAGCGGGGTGTCACCCAGGGAGCGGTGCAGCGTCGTCTCGAAGTCGCGGGCGGCGGTCTGCCAGTCGGCGATGCGCAGCACCGGTTCGCTGCCGTCCTCCCGGGCCGACACGTAGACGGACCGGGCGGCGAGTGCGCGGTGGTACAGGGAGCGGTGATGCGCGTAGCGGACGGCTTCGGCGAGCTGGCGCACCAGGTCGAGCCGCACCGCCGGGGTGAGCCGGCCCCCGTACGCGTCGAGATAGGCGTCGAGCCGCAGATCGGACTCGCGGTGCCGGAAGAGGATCGCCGGACCGCCCTGGTGCTCGCGGATCTGCGCTGCCTGCACGATGCCGCGGTGGTTGATCCCCTGGAGCACCTGGTACTCACGGCGGGCCGCACGGTCCACCTTCGCCCGCTGCTCGGCGGACGCGGCCTGCCCGGCCAGATATATACGGACCCGGCCGGTCTCCTGCACCAGCCCGTCGTCCCGCACCGCCGGCCGGTCCTCCCAGCCGGGGCCGGCGTCCAGGGCGCGCGGCTGGAGCTTCCAGTCGTCGCCGAAACGCAGATGGGCGGTGGAGTGGCTGATGCCGATCCGCCGCATCAGCTGCTCGACACGCTGGCCGATCACCGGCGTGATGCGCCGGCTCTCCCGCTCCGGGGGGCGGCCGAGCAGGTCGTCCCAGATCTTCGGCAGTCCGCTCGCCCCGTCGTTGCGGCCGTAGACGGAGGTGCGCTGGAACTCGTCGAGGCCGCTCACCAGGCCCGGGTCGTGCAGGAAGACGGCGGGCTTGATGAAGGGGACCTGCCGGGGGTCCATTCCCAGCGTGCGGGCGGCCCGCTCCAGCTGCCCCTTCAGTTCCTTCGCCTTGAGATCGGTCAGATGCAGGGGGTTGCGCAGCGTCCGCACCCGGTCGTCGGCGTGGAACTGCCAGGTGTCACCGTGGTTCACGACACGGCCCGGGTGCCCCTTGAGCTCCAGAAGGTAGATCCCGCCGGGCACCGCGATCAGCACATCGCACTCGTTGATCCGCCCGGACGCCCCGGTGAACTGGAACGTCGCCCACGCCCGGTAGGGCTCGTTCGCCGGCATCAGCCCCCGGAGGTGGTCCAGCCCCTCCTGCTCCCACCGGAAACCCGACCGCCGCGGCTGGAACCAGCGCTCACGGGCAGCGGGAGCGGTCGGCTTCGGGGCGTCGGACACCGAGCACCTCCGGTGGACAGCGGGCGGGAGGGCCCGTACACGCTGCGGCGCGGTGGTCCTCCCCTGACGACAGGTGCAGAATCCTAGTCGTCCCCTCCGACATCGACATCGACATCGACATCGACATCGACATCGACATCGACATCGACATCGACATCGACATCGACACCGACACCGACACGGGCCTCGGACCCGATCGGACACGGCGATCGTCGGACACCACCAGCGCGGACCGGAGGACCGGGCGGGACGGCACCGTCTGCGTCGACTCGCCGTGCCGAGGACGGAACACCGCGCGGGCCTGGCGCGGAGCGGTCCGCGCCAGGCCGGCGCTCGACGGTCTCGTGTGAGTACCGGCGTACTCCGAATGGGCCGGTTCTCGTATGGCGTCCGAAGTGAGTCGGCCCTAACCTGGGCTTCAGGTAGCTCTTCGTGGTCGGCCGGGCACCAATGGCGAAGGTGAAGCCAGGGATTCTGGTACTTCCCTGCGGCCGTGGTCAGCCGGCCACTACGCTTGACGGGCACCGTTTCGGGCAGCTTGGGGAATCGGGGGGAGACCGCGGTGGTTCATGAGGGGCGACCCTTATGGCGCAGAAGCAGTGCCTGCGGCAACGAGTCGGAGTGCGTGGAGGTGGCCGTACTCGCGAGGCAGGTCCTTGCGCGTGACTCGAAGCGACCTGCCGCGATCGTGCTGCGCTTCACCGCCCTCGCCTGGACGGACTTCCTCAGTGCTGTCGCGCGCGGAGAGCCGAGGGGCACATGACATCCTTTCGGGCGGACGGCAGAAAGTGTGGGGCTGTTATGGGCATCGAGAAGTCTGCGGCGCGGAGGCGCGGGGGCGAGGGCCGGTCCGTCGGCCTCGCGCCCCCCGCGCTCTTCCTGCTCGCCGTCGGGGCGGTCGCCACGAGTACCGCGGCCGCCGCGTCCCTTCTGGTGGAGAGCCTGCCGGCGAAGCGAGTGCTGTGGGTGGCCGTGCTGCTCGCCGTGTCGGTGAGCGCGGGCCTGTGGTGCGGACGCTACTCCGTCACGGCTTCCCCACCGAGTTCTGATCGTCTTCCGTACGTTCCGCGGGCGGGTTCGCCCCGCTAGGGTCCTTCCTCCGGCATTGCCGGGCCTTCCCGGCCCGCCAGGCGAGTGCGGCGGCGATGACGGCGATCACCACGCTGACCACGATCCAGGCGACGGTCCTCCACGAGGCGTCCCAGAAGCCGTGGGCAGCGGTGAGCATGACGATCGACACGCTCGATATGAAGAGCACGCCGAGCACGGCGAAGCAGCCGACGATCCGCTCCTCGGACCCCGACGTATCGGGGGCGGGTTGCGCGGGGCCGGGTCCCCCCGCCCGCCCGGGTGTTCCTCGGGTCTCCTCTTCCTTCTCGGGCTCGTCGGACGAGCCCGTACGGTCCTGCCCTCCTCCGGAAACGAGCAGTCCTCGCAGGTGCCGCCACGCTGCTCTCGTCACCTCGATCCTCCCCCTGCTCATGTCGGTTCCGCGGGGCCGGGCCCGGCTAGGCTCTGTCCAGGTCCTGCTCGACGCGGCCGATCAGACCGAGCGACTCCGACGTGCCGAGAGCCAGGCGTGACATCTGCTCCAGGCATTCCTGGTAGCGCTCCAGCAGTTCGGGGTTCTCACCCCCGGTCATGCTGCCGGTGGCGTACTCCAGGTACAGCAGGTCCTCGTCGTCGGTGAAGCCGAGCAGGACGAAACTGCCGAGGGTGCTGTAGTGGGCGCCCGCCTCGAAGGGCAGGACGCGCAGCGTGACATCGGGCCGGTCCGCGAGCTCCCGCAACTGCTGGAGCTGCCCGGCCATCACCGCGTCGCCGCCGATCCGGCGCCGGACGGCGGCCTCATCGAGGAAGAACAGCGTCTCCCGGGGGCCGTCGCCCCCGAACATCCGCTCCTGGCGCCTCATCCTGAGGTCCACCACGCGCCCGAGCCGCTCGGGGTCGAGGACACGAGGACGCAGCAGCGCCTCCGCGTAGCCGCGGGTCTGCAGATGGCCCGGCACCACGATCGGGTGATACGTGGTCAGGCTGACGGCTGCGGTCTCGTACCCCAGGTACTGGGCGAACTGCGGATTGACGACATCGTGGAAGCTGGACCACCAGCTGGGCCCCTTGCTCCCGCGGGCCGCGGTCTCCAGTTCCTCGACCACGGCGGCGTCGGTGACGCCGTAGATCTGGGCCAGGGCACGCAGGTCGGTCACGGAGGTGCTCACCGCGCCGCTCTCCACCCGGACCAACTTGGACAGGGACCACTCCACGCGCTCCGCGGCCTCGCGCTGAGTGAGGCCGGCGGTCTCCCGGGCCCTGCGCAGCGCGATACGCAGCTTTCGCCTGTTGAGGCTGGGATCGACAAGGGGTGTCATCGCCGCTCCTTCCGTCGTGCTGGTACCCGGTACCTTCTCTGCTATGCACGGAACGCCTACGCCTTTCCGCCCTTGCCATTATGCCTGTGTCGGTCAGCCCATAGCCGAATGGCGTAAGCATGACAATCCGGGGCTGTGATGATCCGGGGCTGTGATGATCCGGGGCTGTGATGATCCGGGACTGTGATGATCCGGGACTGTGATGATCCGGGACTGTGGCAATCCGGGGCTGTGATGATCCGGGTCCGCGCTGCTCGGGGTCCGTGCCGCAATGCGAAGGGCCCCCACGACTGTGGGGGCCCAGTTGGCCGCTCTTCCCTCGCGTCGCCGTCCGATCTCAGTCGACCTGCCGCTTGGGGTCCGCCCATGCCTCCCAGCGCATCCTGCACGCTCCAGCGAAACTGACCAGGTAGTAGAACCGGGGCAGGCGTCCGCTCTGCTTCCGTAGCTCGTTGCGGTGGTTCATCGTCTCCTCGAGCCGCCATTTCTCGCTGTCGGGGAGGAAGGCGCCGATGAAGCGCAGCCTGACATCCACCCGGGTGTCCCCGGGGACGGCTGTGGGCCCCGCCTCGTACCGCCTTCCTTCGGGGTTCGTCCGCCACAGGGACACGAGCCGTCTGCCCACCCGGCCCAGGAACGCGTCGAGCGGTTCGGGCAGCAGTCTGATCGCTTGTGCTGTCGACTTCCTGCCGCGCACCGCTATCAGCAGGGCGAGGGTCAGGAGCAGGGCCGCCGAGACGAACAGGACGGCGGCGGCGAGAGCGGTGACCATCGATGTGCAGTCCGATCAGTCCGTGACGGGAGTGGGTGCGGCCGCGCGGGGCTTCGCCGGCCCGCTTCTGCTGGTGCGGGCCAGGGCCAGGGCCAACTCCACGCGGGCCTGCTCCGCGCCGTCCGTGGTGAACCGGTAGTAGCGGCGCCGGGGCCGGGGTGGGGCGCTTGCGGCGTGCTCGTCGGGGTCCTCCCAGAAGCTCTCCAGTATCCCCGCTCGTTCGAGCCTGGCCAGGATGGGCTGGATGGTCCCGCTCTGCAGTTCCACCGCCTGACCGATTGCCAGCCCGTACTGGGCCCGCGTCGGGTTCCGGAGCAGCTCCTTGAGGACCAGCTCGGTCTGCTTGGTCATTCGGAATCCACTCATATCTCTCACTCTACCTACCTCGTCCATGACTTATGTTGCCGCCAGTGGAATGGTCGAGCGCCTCAAGTCCTCCTGTAACTCTACCTAACTTGTATATGACCTAGCTAGAGTTGTAGGCTCCGGGTGGGACACGACGAGAGGACGGTGTGGGAGATGGCCGCGAAGAAGCGTGACGCAGAGGGCGCCGACGGGTGCGCGACCTGCGACGGCCCCGCGCGGGAGACACCCGCCTGGGACTTCCGGCTCGACCGGTCGGGACTGGACGTCAGGGCGGGCCGCTACCTGGAGCTCCGGATCTCCCTGGTGCTGCTGCTGTGGCTATTCGCCGCCGTGGGCGGCTGGGGCTACGTCGAGTGGTGGCAGCCGCCGCTGTCCTAGCGCGACGGCATCGCCGTCCTCCCACGCCGCGTCACGAGGGCCCTCACCACCGGTGAGGGCCTCCGGTGGGAACGTCTCCCGGCAGGGCGGCGGCGCGGAAGGCCATGACCTGAAGGCGGGCACCACCTACCGAGTCCCTGACGCGCGCACCGTCGCCGCAGACCGGGCCGCCGGCCGGGCTCCCGAGCGCCGGCCGGTTCAGAGCGCCGTGGGCTCCATCGCCCCCAACTCGGCCATCAGCCCCAGCCGGTCGTACTGCCACCAGCCCTCGACGATCCTCCCGTTGCCGCCGAAGCGGAAGATGACCGTACCGGTCATGGCGGCCTTCTTCCCCGTCGCCGGGATGCCCAGGAAGTCGGCCTTGTGGGTGCCCTCCCAGCTCCAGCGGGTGCACGCCCGGTCGTCCTGGGCGATCTGGTCCTCGATCCGGAACGAGAAGTCGAAGCCGCCGCGCCACACGTCCATCTCGCGCCGGAAGTGGTCGAGGCCGATCACGTCCTGCTCGTTCGCCGGATCGTGGTCGCGGTAGTGCTCCTCGACCGGGCCCGTCATCGGGGACAGGTCCTCCGCGTCGGTCAGCACCTCGAAGAAGCGCCGCGCGGAGTCCGTGTTCAGCTGCGCGTCGCGCACCACGTCCAGGTCCGTGAACGTCGGCATCTCGTCGCAGAGCGCCACCATCTCCCGGAAGATCCGGTCGGTCTCCGGGAGCTGCGAGTTCCGCATCGCCTCCTCGTAGGACGGGAACTCCACGATCTCGACGACGTGCGAGGTGTCCGAGTGGTCCTTGCCGACCACCGCGTGTGTCGCCGTCCGCTTCCCCCTGGTCTGCCCGACCCACTGGTCCATGAGCCGGACCATCTCCTCGAACCGGCTCGTCCTGCAGTCGATGAGCTGCATGAAGGTCATGACGTCACCGCCTCCGGCCCCCGGGTCCGGGGGTCCTGGGTCCGGGGGGCCTGGGTCCGGGGGTCCTGGGTCCGGGGGTCCTGGCATCTCTATCTTCCTCCGGGGAACGGGCCGCGTCCCCTCCGGCCGGCCGGAGCACCCCGGCGGTCTCTACCGGGGGCCGTACTTCCGGCCCGTCCGCGACGACAGCCCGCCCAGCAGTCCGCGCGGGACCAGCTTCGCCGCCCCCATCAGCGCCTTGTAGCGGGGGTCCGGGATCGACAGCGTCCTGCCCCGGGCCAGGTCGGTGAGCGCCGTCGCGGCGACCTTGTCCGCGTCCAGCCACATCCAGTTCGGGATGTTGTCCGTGCCCATCCCGGCCCGCTCGTGGAACTCGGTGCGCACGAAGCCGGGGCACAGCGCCATCAGGCGTACGCCGTGGCCCGCCAGGTCCACCGCCGCGCCCTGGGTGAACTGCACGACCCACGCCTTGGAGGCGCCGTACGTCCCGCGCGGCACGAACGCGGCGGTCGAGGCGACGTTCACGACGCCTCCGCGCCCGCGCTCCCGCATGGCCTCCACGGCGGCCGACGTCAGGCGGAGCACGGCCTCGCAGTGCACCTTGAGCATCCGCAGCTCGTCGGTCATGGGGACCTCGAGATAGCGGCCCTTGTTGCCGAAACCGGCGTTGTTGACCAGCAGGTCGACGGGGTTCTTCCGGTCACCGAGGCGGTCGGCCACCGACTCGATGCCCTTGTCGTCCGCCAGGTCGGCGGTCAGCACCTCCGCCTCGATGCCGTGGCGGTCGTGCAACTCGGTGGCCTGTTCGCGCAGCCGGCCCGTGTCGCGGGCCACCAGCACCAGGTCATGTCCGTCGGCCGCCAGCCGCCGCGCGAAAGCGGCACCGATCCCAGCCGTCGATCCCGTAATCAGAGCCGTTGTCATGGCGCAAGAGTAGTTACCCGGAGGGGAGCCGTCCGCTCGGCGGCAGCCAGTCAGACCTTCGGCTCCGCCCCGTACTTCTCCACGTACGTCCGTGCCGCCGCGAGCGCCTCCGGATGCAACGCCTCGCCGGCCGCCGTCAGCCGGGGCAGCAGCGTCCGTTCGGTCGTCACCGCGCGGAACTGCAGAGCCACCGTCACCTCGTGGTCCGGCCGGTGCAGGATCCGTACCGCGTCCCCCGCGCGTATCTCACCGGGCCGGATCACCCGCAGGTACGCTCCCGGTGCGCCCCGCCGGGTGAACCGCTTCACCCAGTCCTTCTCACCCAGTTGGCCCTGGAAGGTGCGGCAGGGAATGCGCCCGCAGGTGACTTCCAGCACCACCTCGTCGCCGATGCCCCAGCGTTCGCCGATCAACGCGCCGGACACCTCGACGCCCTGCGTGGTGAGATTCTCGCCGAAGGAACCGTGCGGCAGCTCGCGTCCCAGCGTGCGCTCCCACTCGTCGAGATCCTCCCGGGCCATGGCGTAGACGGCCTGGTCGTCACCACCGTGGTGCCGCGTCTCGCACACCGCGTCCCCGGCCAGCCCGCTGCCCCCGGTCCCCTTGGGTCCCGGGGCCGCCACCCGCACCGGCCCGGCCACCGGCCGCTTGTCGATGCCGGTCACGCCGTCGGGCTGGCCCGTGTACGGCACCGCCTTGGGACGGCCCAGGTTCACAGAGAGAAGCTTCATGGGCGCACGGTAGGCGATGTGGGTAAAAGCGTCGACGCACTATTGCCTCGTACGTCAAAGGGTCGCTTATCCTTTGGGATGTGATCGAAGCCCGTCATCTCCGCGTGCTGCGCGCCGTGGCCACCACCGGTTCCTTCTCCGCGGCGGCCCGCGAACTGGGCTGCACCCAGCCCGCCGTCAGCCAGCAGATGAAGGCCCTGGAGTCGTCGGTCGGCACGCCCCTGCTCGTCCGCACCGGCCGCGAGATGCGTCTGACCCAGGCCGGCGAGGCGCTGGTGCGGCATGCCGCGGGGATCATCGCCGGACTCACCGCGGCCGAGGAGGAGGTCGCCGCCATCGCCGGGCTGCGCGCGGGCCGGGTCCGGCTCGTCTCCTTCCCCAGCGGCAGCTCCACGCTGGTTCCCACGGCCCTCGCCGCCCTGCGCGACGCCCACCCGGGCACCCGTGTCTCCCTGGAGGAGGCCGAACCGCCACGGTCCGTACGGATGCTGCGCGAGGGGGACTGCGATGTGGCGCTCGCCTTCAGGTACGAAGGGGCGGCGGGCGCCGAGGAGTGGGACGACCTCGTCGTACGGCCACTGCTGTCGGACCGGCTCGTGGGGCTCGTGCCGGAACGGCACCGGCTCGCCCGCGCGGAGTCCCTCGCCATCGGCGAACTCGCCGACGAGCCGTGGATCGCCGGCTGCCCGCGCTGCCGGGGACAGCTGGTCGAGGTGTGCGAGACGGCCGGGTTCACCCCGCGTATCGACTTCGCGACCGACGACTATCCGGCGGTCGTGGGACTGGTCGGCGCGGGGCTCGGGGTCGCGGTCCTGCCCCAGCTGGCCGTCGAGTCCGTACGGCCCCGTGGTGTGCGCACCGTGGCGCTGGAGCCCGCCGTACGGCGCGAGATCGTCGCACTCACCCTTTCTGATCTCGCCCAGGTGCCCGCGGTCGCCGCGACGCTGGAGAAGCTGGCGGCGGCAGCGGCACGCTGACGGGCGCGGTGGCGGTCCGCCGGCGCTCTGTGGCAGCGGCTCGCTCTGTGGCAGCGCTCCGCCGTGGAACAACGGCACGCGTACGTGCCCGAGTTCCTGGAGAAACGTTCCTTCAGTTGTTCGGGGCGGTGGCGTGTCCGCCGCCGGCCGACGCCGACACCAGCCGGTGACGTGCCCGCCCCATCAGCTCTTCGCGCTCGTCCTCGGTCAGGCCGCCCCACACGCCGTACGGTTCGCGGACCGCCAGCGCGTGCGCGGCGCACTCGGCGCGTACCGGGCACCTCATGCAGACCTCTTTGGCCGAGTTCTCGCGAGCGCTCCGAGCCGCACCGCGTTCACCCTCGGGGTGGAAGAACAGCGAGCTGTCCACCCCGCGGCAGGCAGCGAGGAGCTGCCAGTCCCACAGGTCCGCGTTCGGTCCGGGAAGGCGGGAGAAATCTGCCATTACGTGACCCCTAGTAGCCGTTCTGGGCGGATCCGGTGTCCACGACCGTACAACTACGATCCAAGGAGATGAAAATATGACTCATTGCGAATCTAGCCCCGAACACCATCAAAAGGGAAAAAAAGGGGCCGAATGGGGCATGGCTTGTGGTGAAAGTTCGAGGGTCTGTCGCGCATGTCGGCACCGTGAACGCCTCCTCACGTAGAGTGCCGAAGATGGCAGACGGCCCCGTAACTCTTTCGAGTGACCGTCGTTGAGAGTGCGAGGCGGTTGAAGGAGCAAGTGCTCGGGCGGGTGTCCGGGTCAGTCGACCGCACAGGTGACGATTTCGTACCAGCCTGGAGGCTCAAGGTGACGCGCATCAGCTGCGGAGGGCGACCATGACTTCCGTCCTCGTCTGCGACGACTCCCCGCTTGCCCGAGAGGCGCTCCGCCGCGCGGTCGCGACCGTGCCCGGTGTCGAGCGCGTGACGACGGCGGCCAACGGCGAGGAAGTCCTCCGCCGCTGGGGTGCCGATCGCTCGGATCTGATTCTGATGGACGTACGCATGCCCGGCCTGGGCGGCGTCGAGACGGTCCGCCGACTGCTGTCCGCCGACCCGGGAGCGCGCATCATCATGCTCACCGTCGCCGAGGACCTCGACGGTGTGGCGCTCGCGGTGGCCGCCGGCGCGCGCGGCTATCTGCACAAGGACGCGTCCCGCGCGGAACTGCGGGCCACGGTCACGCAGGCGCTCGCCGACCCGACGTGGCGGCTCGCCCCGCGGCGGCTGCGCTCCGCCGAGATGGGTGCGGCGCCGACGCTCACAGCGCGTGAGATCCAGGTTCTCGAAGGCATGAGCCACGGCCGCTCCAACGCGGAGATCGGCCGTGAGCTGTTCCTCTCCGAGGACACGGTGAAGACGCACGCGCGACGGCTCTTCAAGAAGCTCGGCGCCTCGGACCGGGCCCACGCGGTGGCGCTCGGGTTCCGGTGGGGCCTGGTGCGCTAGGGCCCGACCTTCGGGCCGGGCCGGCTGCGGCGTACGGCAGCGAGCGCGAACCCGTGAGCGGGGGCACACGAACGCCCCCTCCTCGGTCCGGGGGATGCGGGGCGCC
>NZ_NEUB01000858.1 GCF_002910825.1 Streptomyces sp. SM1
CCTCGCGGTGTTCCTCGAAACGTTTGGCCAGGGTGCGGGCGTGCCGGGCGAGTTCGGTGTTCTTGTTCCGGTTGTCCTGGCGGGAGCGGGCCAGTGCTCCTGTGTAGAGCCGGTGGATGGTGCGCAGTTCGTCGGCGGTGAGTTCCTCGCGCCCGGTGTCGCGGGCGGCGGACGCGAGACGGTTGGCTTCCAGGAGGGTGTCGGCCATGGCGCGGGCCCACAGCTGGCCCTGGAGGTCGGCTTCATGGATGCCGCGCAGGTCACGTAGCAGGTGCGCGCCGCACCAGGCGTGCAGGACGTGGTCGAGGTGGGTGTAGCCGGCGTATCCGTCGCGGACCAGGACACCGCTGAGGTGCGGCAGGACCTGGCCGGCGTCGATGGTCGCGGCCGAGCGGTCACCGGTGTGCATCAGGGTGAGGTGCGCGGTGGAGGCCACGTGCAGGAAGACGGTCCTGGCCCGGGTGCGGGTGAAGGTCTCATCGGCGTGCACGACGGGTGCGCCGGAGAGCAGGGCGCGGACCGAGGGCAGGAACCCGGCCTCCAGCAGGCGGGCGGCCCGGCCTCGCAGGGATGCGGCGAAGCCGGTGGAGACCTTCATCCCGCACAGTTCCATCACCAGCAGTGTCGAGCGGTGTACCGGGATGTGGTGTCCCAGGACCGCGTCCGCGACCTTCGCGGTGACATCGGGACCGTACTGGGCCGCCGATTCCACTCCGGCCGGGAAGACTCCGGTGGCCTTCTTTCCGCACCCGGGGCAGCACTTGACGTCCGCGGCGTACTCGATGACCTGCGGCGGAAGCGGGGTGGCCAGGTCAAAGACCTGACGGCGGCGCACCGCGGCCACCGGAACCTTGACCAGCGAGGACGCGCAGCCGGCGCAGGATGCCGGAGCGGGGATGACGATCCGCTCGTTCGGATCCTCTACCTGCCGCAAGGTGGTGCCCGGATCACCTGGCTGCTTGCCCGGTTTGCGTCCCGAGCGGGTACGCGAGGACCCGCCACGGGGCCGCTTGCCCGGCCCGTCCGAGGACGGCGGCTTCGAGGAGGTCGAGGAATCCCTCGACAGCCGCAGTACCAGGGCCTGGACCTGCGTGGTCAACTCCGCGATCTGGACCAGCAGCTGATCGATCCGCTCGTCCTTCGCGGCCGCCTCGGCCCGGGAAGCCGCCAACTCGCCGCGTACCGCGGCCAACTCGGCAAGAAGGTCCTTCGCAGACCAGTCGGGATCCTCCACACCGCCACCCTAGCGATCACGCCGCACGGTCCGCGAACCGATCACACCCTGCTGAATAGCTACCACAGGTCGGCAAGAAGACACCTCGTACATGTACTGCCGCGTGCATCAGATTCCGAGATGTCCGCTGCACAACGACACTGGACCACATGTGACACCCGGAATACCCGAGTATGCGGCATGGGTAGTGGACAGGGACGACGATACTTACAGCCCGGATTCGACCCGGATTCGACCCCGAGGGGTTGACCAGCTTAGGAAAATAGGCCCTGACCTGCGAAAATACAGAGCGGCAGACGAGTCGGGCTGTACGCCGGGTATTCCTGGAGCACCCTTCTGACCTGCGGGTTTCCGGGATCGGACCGGCTGTGACCTGCAAGGACGGGTCGCAGAGGCGATCGGAGGCAGTCAGAGGAAACCGCTCTGATTCGACCCCGATTCGACCCGGGGCGCTACCGATCAGCCAGCTGCGGAACTGGTCCAGCAGGCGCAGCCACTGCGGCCGGCGGGCCGGTTCGGCCAGTTTGTTGGCTCCCCACGCGTCGGCCCGCTGCTCGGCATCCGCCGTGGTCAGGCCCGTGGCCGGGGCCGCTCCGAGCAGGTCCGCCACCTCGGAGGCATCCCGCCGGTGGGCGTCCGTCACCCACTGTGGGGGCGTCTGCACGGCTGGGGTGGGGGGGCTGCTGAGGCACGGTCATTCCTTGCCGCGGACGACGGTGACGGGGCAGTGCGCGTGGTGCAACAGGGCCTGGCTGACGGAACCGAGCAGCAGACCGGCGAAGCCGCCCCGCCCCCGGGCACCGACTACCACCAGCTGGGCCCCCCGACTGGCGTCGATCAGGGCCGGGCGGATCCGGGAACGCACCAGGCGCCGCTCCACCACAACCTGCGGATAGACCTCCTGGCAGGCCGCCACCGTGTCGTCCAGCAGGTGCTGTTCGGCCTCACGGAGACGGTCGACATCCGCCACCACAGCGCTCAGAGGGTCGCCGGGGCCTTCATAAGCCCGCTCACTCCATGTGTTCCACACGTGTACGGCCACCAGTGGCGCCTTGCGCAGTGTGGCCTCGGTGAACGCGAACTCCACCGCCGCCTCGCCGGCCTCGGAGCCATCCACCGCCAGGACCACCGCACCGGCCGGATCGGGGCGGCCGCGCACGACCATCAGCGGGCAGTGGCCGTGGGCTGCCAGATGGACCGCCGTAGAGCCCAGCAGCCCGGCGAAACTGCCCAGGCCCCGGTTGCCGACCACAGCCAGCGACGCCGAGCGCGACTCGATCTCCAGTACCTCAAGCGCCTCACCGGCCACCACCGACCGGGTGATCTCGATGTCCGACGCCACCACGTGCGCCCGTTCCTCGGCGCGGGCCAGCGCCCCCTGCACCATCGGGTCCAGGCCGTGGCCGACCGGGCTCCACGGCGGGCCACCGGCCGACGGATGACCCGGCGCATGGCCGAAGGCGTGCACGATCCGCAGAGTCGCGCCGCGCAGGTGCGCCTCACGAGCCGCCGCGTCGACCGCGTCCAGACTGGACACAGAACCGTCCACACCCACGATCACCGGATCACTCACTTGCGCTCTCCCATCCCGGTACGCCGCCGACACGCGGCCCCTTGAGTTCCCAGCCTCAGGGCCGCCGCCTGCCGCGGCCAGGGGCCATCCGGCCGCACGAGGGACCGCTCGGCCCTGCCGACCCGCCCCGTGTGGTCGGGACACTGACCATCAATCCGTACCGGCCGGGCACCTGCGGCGCCCGTCTCGAGTACCCACCAGCCGCAATACCCGGACACGGCGTGCGGCAGTACGGGTCCCAGCGGGAGACCGCCTTCATGACTGACGGGGAGATCCACATGGACGTCAACGAGGTACTGCTGCCTGGCGTCGGGCTGCGGTACGAGTTCGTCAACCACGAGGGCGACCGAATCGGGGTCGTCGCCCAGCGCACGGGCAACTTCGAGCTGGTGGTCTATCCCAGTGACGACCCCGACGAGGCACAGTCGGTCCTCCGGCTCACCAGTCAGGAAGCCGACACCCTCGCCGAGATCCTCGGCGCTCCGCGCATCGCCGAGCGGTTCGCCGACCTGACCCGCGAGGTGCCCGGCCTGAGCGCCGGACAGGTCGAGGTACGTCGCGACAGCCCGTTCGTCGGCCGGGCCCTGGGGGATACCCGGGCCCGGACCCGCACCGGCGCCTCGATCGTGGCCGTCGTCCGCGGTGACGACGTGATCGCCTCACCCGGCCCCGGCCAGACCCTGGAGGCCGGAGACACCCTGGTGGTGATCGGCACCCACGACGGCATCGCTGGCGTCCAGCGCATCATCCAGGGCTGAGCGGTGCACACACCCGTTGCCCTGCTGCTGGAGCTGGGGGGCATCCTGACCGCGCTGAGCCTGCTCGGCACCGTCGCGCGGCGCTTCGCCCTCTCACCCGTGCCGCTGTACCTGGTGGCCGGGCTTGCCCTGGGCGACGGCGGGATTTTCCCGGTTCCGGCCGCCCGGGACTTCGTCGACACGGGCGCCGCCATCGGTGTGATCCTCCTGCTGCTGGTCCTCGGCCTGGACTTCACCGTCCGGGAGTTCACCGCAAGCCTCCACCGCCACCGCACCTCCGCCGTCGTCGACCTCGCCCTCAACGCCACCCCCGGCGCCGTCGCCGGCTGGCTGCTCGGCCTGGACGCGGGCGGCGTCCTCGCGCTCGCCGGCGCCACCTACGTCTCCTCCTCCGGCATCGTGGCCCGCCTGCTCGGCGACCTGCGCCGCCTGGGCAACCGGGAGACCCCGGCGGTGCTGTCCGTACTGGTGGTGGAGGACTTCGCGATGGCCGCCTACCTGCCCCTGCTCGTCGTCGTCACTTCCGGAGGCACCTGGTGGCAGGCACTGCTCGCCGTCCTGGCGGCCATGGCGGCCATCGCCGGGGCGATCACCGCGTCCTGGCGCTGGAGCCACCATGTCGGCCGGATCCTGACCCACCCCGACGCCGAGCTGGTGCTGCTCCGGGTCCTGGGCATCACCCTGATCGTGGCCGCGCTGGCCGAGATCATCCACGTCTCCGCCGCCGTCGGCGCCTTCCTGATCGGACTCGCCCTGACCGGCTCCGCCGCCGACCGGGCCCGCGCCGTACTCAGCCCGCTGCGCGACCTGTTCGCCGCGGTGTTCTTCCTGGCCCTCGGCCTGTCCGTCGATCCGGGCGACCTGCTGCCCATGCTGCCCGCCGCCGCGGCGCTGGCCGTGGTCACAGCGGCCACCAAGCTGGCCACCGGCTGGTATGCCGCCGGCCGCGAGGGCGCGGGCCGCCGCGGCCGGCTGCGGGCCGGAACCGCGCTCATCGCCCGCGGCGAGTTCTCCGTCGTCATCATCGGCCTGGCCGCCCCCGCACAGGGCCGCCTGGCGGCCCTGGTCACCACCTACGTGATGCTCCTCGCGGTCTGCGGCCCCGTCCTCACCCGCTTCGCACCCACCCGGCACCCTGTCCCCCGCCCGCCCACAGTGCGGAACGCGGGCGACGAGCCCCGTGCAAGGGGCAGTCAGTGACGCGCGTCCTCTCCCCGCACCACCGCGACAGGGCAGTGGGCGTGATGCAGCAGGGCCTAGCTGACCGAGCCGAGCAGCAGCCCGGCGAAGCCGCCGCGTCCCCGGGCACCGACCACCACCAGCTGGGCGGACCGGCTTGCCTCGATCAACGTCTCCCGCGTCCTGCCGTGCACCACCTTGTGCTCCACCACCACATCCGGCTACTTCTCCCGGTGACCGGCGAACGCCTCGGACAGCAGACTCTCCTCCTCCTCGTCGGCGAGCGCGCCCGGCGGGTTCGCGTACGGGGCCGACGGTCGTACGGGGCGGGCGCCGGCGCGTTCCACGAGGTCCAGGCGTGCAGCGCCAGCAAGGGAGCCTTCCGCAGCGCGGCCTCCGCGAAGGCGAAGTCCACCGCCGACTCACCGACAGCCGAACCGTCCACACCCAGCACGATCGGACCCTCCGCAGCGGGCTGCTCACGCACGACCAGCACCGGACACCGGCCGTGTGCCGCCAGATGCACCGCCGTCGATCCCACCGGCAGCCCGACGAAACCGCCCATGCCCCGGGACCCGACCACCACCAGCTCGGCCGAACGCGACTGCGGCTGAAGGACCGTCAGCGGCTCGCCGGTCACCAGGGCATGACTGACCTCGGCCTCCGGTGTCACAGCACGCGCCCGCTCCACGGCCTCGGCCGGCAGACGTTCCACCATGTTCCGGATCCCGCCCTCGGGCGGGCCAAGCGGCGACGGCCCCAGGGGCACGTGCATCGCGGGCCAGATGAACGCATGCACCACACGCAGACCCGCCCCGCGCAACCCTGCCTCCCGCGCCGCCACCACCACCGCAGCAAGACTCGACGCCGATCCGTCCACTCCCACGACCACCAGACCACTCATCGTGTCTCCCACGTTTCAGACGCCATGACCACTCTCCTCCAGCCTCGCCCCGGCCGCGCTCCGCGCACAGGGTCCAACGGCCACAACGGGGTGGCCGGCCAGCGCTTGCCCCGGGCCGCAAACGCGGCTAGGTGTATAACCCTGCGAGGTCGCCACCACCACGAGATGGCTGCCTGGGTCCGGCACGATGACGGCACGAGGCCGGGCTGTGTCCCATCCGAATCACGGTGGAGGGCCCCACTCCCCTGTACAAAGCATCCGCGCCGATCCCGATCATGGCGAGCCTGCTCGGGGCCGCTCCGTGTGGAGCCTGGTGGCGATCTGGACAGGCTCCGCCAGAAGGAGCAGCGAAGACTGGCCAAGGCTTTTCAGAACACCGCGACCACTACCGGGGCGTCATGGCAGGGCCCCGTCTGGACCGCGGGCGCACCCGCTGGCACTGGTCGAGACGAGCAAGGCCGCCCACTTGATGGTGGTCGGCGCGCGGGCACAACGGATTCACCGGCTTGCTCCTGGGACGGTGAGCCAGGCCGCCCTCCCCACTCCCACTGCCCGGTCTCCGTGATGCGCTCCGGCCTCTGACCGCCTCACCGATGGCTGTGGCGCCACCGGCTCTCACCGCTGCGGAACATGGCGCTGAACGGTTCGGGATGCGTCTTCGCGGGGCCGGATTGTCGGCCAGGCGGCCAGCTCGGACTCCAGGGCATCGAGTCCTTGTCGGTCCTACTCAGCGCGTCGGCGATCTGGGCCAGGTACGTCCTGGTCGACCGCCGCGCGCAGTCCCTGCTTGCGTCTGAAGTACTGGATCACGAAGGCGGGCGAGAGTTCGGCTGCTGCGGCGACGGCCCGCCATCGAGGTGGCCTTAGACCCAGGTCGGTGATGGGTTCGAGCGCGGTTTTGCGCAGCGGCGCCCGTCCCGTCAGGTCCGTCGGCGCCGCAGCGTCCATGCCAGGCAGGCTGACCGTCCCGGCTGCCGGACGGCTCAGACCGCCGTAGAGGGGCTGGGGCCGACCAGTTCCTCCAGGACATCTTCCATGGTCACGAAGCCGATGACGGTGCCCTTCTCGCCGGTGACGGCGGCCAGGTGGGTGCCGGCGGCGCGCATGGCGGTCATGGTGTCGTCCAGTGGGGTGTCGATCTCGACCTGGATGACCGGGTGCAGGGCGCTGCGCGGGAAGGGCCGGGTGCGCTCGGCCACGCCCAGGGCGTCCTTGATGTGGAGGTAGCCCAGCACCTCGTCGGCGGGGCCGGTGACCGGCAGGCGGGAGAACCCGGAGGCCGCGGCGGCGCGTTCCAACTGCTGCGGGGTGGTCGCGTGGCCCACGGTGACCGTCCTGTTCAGCGGCACCATCACCTCGCCGGCCGGGCGGGTGCCCAGCTCCAGGGCGTCCTGGAGGCGTTCGACGTCGGTGGGGTCCAGCAGCCCTGCTTCGCTGGAGTCCTTGACCAGGCGGGCGAGTTCGTCGTCGGTGAAGACGGAGGTGACCTCGTCCTTCGGTTCGACCTTCAGCAGCCGCAGCAGGGTGTTGGCGAAGGCGTTGATGCCGAAGATGACCGGCTTCAGCGCCCGGGTGAGGGCCACCAGCGGCGGGCCGAGGAGCAGCGCGGTCGGCGCGGGTGCGGCGAGTGCGATGTTCTTCGGCACCATCTCGCCGATGAGCATGTGCAGGTGGGTCGCCGCGGTGAGCGCGATGACGAAAGCGATCGGGTGGATCAGTGCCTCGGGCACGCCGATGGCGTGGAACGGCGGTTCCAGCAGGTGGGCGATGGCGGGTTCGGCGACCGCGCCCAGCACCAGGGAGGAGACGGTGATGCCGAGCTGGGCGGTGGCCATCAGTGCGGACAGGTGCTCGATGCCCCACAGGGTGCTCTTCGCCCGCCGGTTGCCCTGGAGTGCGGCCGGTTCGATCTGGCTGCGCCGTACCGAGATCAGGGCGAACTCGGCGCCGACGAAGAACGCGTTGGTGATCAGAGTGAGCGCGCCGATCAGCAGCTGGATCGTGGTCATCGGGCATCCTCCGTGCTCGGCTGTGCGGCGGCCGGGGCGGTGATGCGGACCCGGTCGGCACGGTGGTGCTCGATGGTCAGGACGGCCAGCTGCCAGCCGTCCATGTGGATGAGGTCGGTCAGGGCCGGGATGCGCTCCAGACGGGTCGCGACAAGGCCGGCCAGGGTCTCGTACGGGCCCTCCGGTGCCTGGAAGCCGATCTCCTTGAGCTCGTCCAGGCGGAGGCTGCCGTCGGCCTCCCACACCGGCCGGCCGTCCGGGGACGGGGCGACGGGCATCAGGTCGGGCTGCTGGTGCGGGTCGTGTTCGTCGCGGACCTCGCCGACGGCCTCCTCGACGATGTCCTCGACCGTGGCGACGACCGCGGTGCCGCCGTACTCGTCGATGATCACGGCCATGGTACGGGAGGCGCGCAGCCGTCCCAGCAGCTTGTCGACCGGCAGCGAGTGGGGCACCCGCAGCGGCTCGGTGGCCAGCTCGGTGACCGCGGTGACGGCCCGCTGGCCCTCGTCCAGGGCGAGGACGTCGCGGATGTGGACGGTCCCGATGACCTCGTCGAGGCTGTCGCGGTAGACGGGGAAGCGGGACAGGCCGGTGGCCAGGGTGAGGTTCGCCGCGTCCGCCGCGGTGGCGTGGGCTTCCAGGGCCTTCACGTCCACGCGCGGGGTCATGACGTTCTCGGCGGTCAGCTCGGACAGGTGCAGGGTGCGCACGAACAGCTCGGCCGAGTCCGCCTCGATCGCTCCCTCACGGGCGGAGTGCCGGACGAGTGCGACCAGTTCCTCCGGGGTGCGGGCGGAGGCGAGCTCCTCCTGCGGTTCCAGCCCGAAGCGGCGCACCAGACGGTTCGCGGTGTTGTTCAGATGGCGGATCAGCGGGACGAACGCGGCGGTAAAGCCGCGCTGCGGGCCGGCCACCGCCTTGCGACGGTCAGTGGGCTGGAGATCGCCCAGTTCTTCGGGACCAGCTCACCGACCACCATCAGCACCACCGTGGCGATCGTGACGCCCAGCAGGGTCGAGACCGCGGAGACCGCGCCGGCCGGCAGGCCGACCGCCTGAAGCGGGCCGCGCAGCAGGGCGGCCAGCGACGGCTCGGCGAGCATGCCGATCACCAGCGAGGTCACCGTGATGCCCAGCTGCGCGCCGGAGAGCTGGAAGGTCAGCGTGCGTACGGCCTTCAACGCGCCGTCGGCACCGCGCTCACCGGCCGCGGCGGCGCGCTCCAGCTCACCGCGCTCGATCGTGGTCAGGGAGAACTCGGCCGCGACGAACACCGCACATGCCAAGGTGAGCGCCAGGGCCAGGAGTAGGAGCAGGACTTCGGTCACCGTGCCACCCCCGACCCCTCACGTATGCGTGGCGGGCGGGCAGTGGCACGGCTGGGACTGGGAGGTTCACCCATGGCGGGTCTGCTGCTCCTTCTTGGCTCATCGGATCGGGCGGATCCTGGCGTGGTTCGGTGAGGCGACTACACCGGACCCCCATGGTAAAGGGGCGGCAAAGTCGCCTTGCGGGGCGGCTTCCGCCGTCCGCACGGGTGGTTTTCGGACGTTCCGCCGGGGTGTCGTCCGTGCGGGCCGCCTCACCCCTATGCTTCTACATGCGTGTAGATAACGCGAGGGGCGGGCCGGATGTTCCCGGCCGCCCTGCGGGCGACGGGCAGGGACGGGAGGGCGGCACGGGTTGGAACAGGGCGTTATCCGCCGGTCACGGCCACCCCGACGGCCCGCTGTCCGGATTATCCATCGGTGTTTTCCCTGGGAGGGCTGTCGTGGCTTCGATCGACCTGGACAAGGTGCTGGACAAGGCGTGGGCGGACAAGAGCCTGCCGGAGATCCTCGCCGCGCCGGCCTCCGCGCTGAAGGGGGTCTCGGACCGGCAGGGCGACCTCCTTCAGGAGGCGTTCGGCGTCAAGACGGTCGCCGATCTGGCCGAGCTGAAGTACGCGCGCTGGGCGCAGGCCCTGGCCGCACTCGACGCCTCCGCCAAGTAACCACTCCCGCCGGGCGGCGGACCCCCTTTCAGGGTCTGCCGCCCGGTGGGGTCAAGAACCGTACGTACACATGAAGGAGTGAACGCCACGATGGTGTTCAAGCGGCTGCTCGGCTCGCTCGGCGTGGGCGGGCCCACGGTGGACACGGTCCTGGATCCGGGCGCGGTGCTTCCCGGCGGGACCCTGAGCGGGCAGGTCCACCTCAAGGGCGGCGACGCGGACTTCACGATCGAGCACATCACCCTGGAGCTGGTGGCCCGCGTCGAGGCGGAGCACGACGGCGGGGAGTCCGAGGGCGCTGTCGTCTTCGACCGGTTCACCGTCGGCGGCAGCTTCCGCCTCGCCGCCGGCGAACCGCACAGCGTGCCCTTCAGCGTGATGCTTCCGTGGGAGACCCCCATCACCGAGTTGTACGGGCAGGGCCTGGGCATCGTGCTGGGGGTGCGCACCGAGCTGGCGGTGGCGGGAGCGAAGGACAAGGGTGACCTCGACCAGCTCGCGGTGCGCCCGCTGCCCGCCCAGGAGGCGGTCCTGGAGGCGCTCGGGCAGCTCGGTTTCGGCTTCAAGTCCGCGGACCTGGAGCTGGGGCGCATCGGCGGCACGGGTCAGCAACTGCCCTTCTACCAGGAGATCGAGCTCGCCCCGGCGCCGCAGTACGCGCGCCAGATGAACGAGATCGAGGTGACCTTCCTGGCCGGTCCGGCCGGCGTGGAGGTGGTCCTGGAGGCCGACAAGCGCGGCGGACTCTTCTCCGGCAGCCACGACACGGTGTCCCGTTTCACCGTCAGCCACCAGGGCGTCGAGCAGATCGACTGGAGCGGCGAAGTCGACGGCTGGATCCGTCAGATGGTCGAGCACCGCGCCTCCTACGGTTCTCACGGATCGTACGGACACGGCGAGTCGCACCACGGCGGCCACCCCCACAAGGACGAACACGGTCACGGCGAGGGCCACGGGCACCGCTCGGGACCCGGCATGGGAACCGTGGTCGCGGCCGGCGCGGCGGGCCTCGCCGTCGGTGTGGTCGGCGGCATGATCGCGGCCGAAGTCGTCGACGAGGTGGGCGACTTCTTCGAAGGCGACGAGGACGAAGAGGGCGGCGAGGACTGAGGAGCCCTCGCAGTCTTGCCACCCCTGGTAGCTTCTACATCAATGTAGAAGGTGTGGTTGTCCGGGCCGCCCCCTTCTTTCGGCCCGGACGGCCCTGAGACGTACGGAGTTGGCATGGCCCTGTGGGACCGCATCAAGGAGTCCGCATCGACGATGCAGACCCAGCTCAACGCGAAGAAGAACGACCTCAAGAGCGGCGCCTTCCGCGACGCCAGCATGGCGATGTGCGCGCTCGTCGCCGCGGCCGACGGCACCATCGACCCGTCCGAGCGCCGCAAGGTGGCCCAGCTCATCGCCACCAACGAGGTGCTGCAGAACTTCTCCGCCGAGGACCTGCAGCGCCGCTTCGACGACAACTGCAACAAGCTGGCCGCCGACTTCGACTTCGGCAAGGTCAGCGTCCTGCAGGAGGTCGCCAAGGCCAAGAAGAAGCCCGCCGAGGCCCGCGCCGTGATCCAGATCGGCATCGTCATCGGCGGCGCCGACGGCGACTTCGACAAGGACGAGCAGCAGGTCGTGCGCGAAGCCTGCTACGCCCTCGACCTGCCGCCCCACGAGTTCGACCTCTAAGCCCCACACGACGCACGGGAAGGGACGGCTATGGAGATTTCCGGGGTCATCAGTGCCATCGTGATCGGCGTCCTCATCGGCACGCTGGGACGGCTGGTGCTGCCGGGCCGTCAGCGCATCGGTGTGCTGTGGACGATCGGCGTCGGTATCGCCGCGGCCTTCGTCGGGACGGGTATCGCCGCGGGCCTGGGAGTGGCGGACACCAAAGGCGTCGACTGGATCGAATGGCTCATCCAGATCGGCCTCGCCGCCGCGGGCGTGGCCGCCCTCGAACGCTTCAAAGCCCGCCACTGACCCGATCACCGGACAGGGGTGCTGCCACCGCTCGTCGGCAGCACCCCTGGTCCGTGTATCGCAGGGTGCCGGCTACATCGGTGTGGCCGCGTGCAGGATGAGGAACAGCGTGACGGCCGAGTTTGCCGAGGACAGGGCCGAGACGGTGGTGCCCGCAGCGGCTGTCCAGGCGGCCAGGCCCACCGTGGTGAAGACCGGCGGCCAGATCCGTGCGGCAGGAGCCGGTTTGAGCAGGGCGGCGACCCGGCGCGGCACCGGACCCGGGGCCGCGAAGTGCGCGAGCGTGGCGATGGGCGCGCCCCGGGAGATCAGCGCGGACTTGCCGATCGCCAGCGCCACGGCGCGCCGGCTGCCCACAGCGGTGGCCGCCTCCTCATCCGCCCACCGCTCGGCGCAGTACGTGACGGCGGTCCGCAGCGGCCGCAGGAACGGGTTGGCCCGTGCGGCGAGCTGCACGGTGAGCAGGAACCGGTGGTGGCGGCGCACCAGATGGACACGCTCGTGGGCGAACAAGGCCCGCCGCTCGGCCGGACTGAGCCCGGCCAGCATCCCCGTGGTCACCACGATCCGGTTCCGCCTGCCGGGCAGCGCGTAGGCGTACGGCAGCGCATCGGGCAGCACTGCCACCGAGGTTGCCGGCAGGCCCGCAAGGGCGCGCTCGGCCCGGCGGCGCACGCGGTGGTGGCGCCACGCCATCCGCGTACAGGCTGCGAGCACCGCGAGCAGGGCGGGGATGGCGGCCTTGCCCGCGATCTCGTCGTAGGGGACGGCCTCGCGAACCTCCGGGTCCGACCAGCCGTCGGGCAACGGGTTGCCGGGCAGCTGCGCGGTGCCGACCACCATCAGCAAGGCCAGACACAGGGTGCTGCACACCGCGAGCACCCCGGCGACGGCCGACAGCAGCCAGGTCGCCGCCCTGGGGTGCAGATGCTGTTCGGCAAGGCGGGCGATGGGCCAGGCCGTTAACGGCAGCACCAGCGGCAGGAAGACGAAGACCCCCATGGCGGTCAGTCTTCCGCCTGCCCGGGGTCTTGGGCCAGCAGATCGCGCAGCACCTGTTCATCGCCTGGCGTCAGGCTGGTCAGGAAGCGGGCCAGGACCGCTTCCCGGTCGGTCTCGGCGTCCAGGACCTTCCGCATCCGCAAGGCGGCCAGCCCGGCCGCGTCGGCGATGGCGGTCCACTCGAACGAGCGGCCCGCCCGCCGGCGGGCGACCGCGCTCTTGGCGTGCAGCCGGGTCAGGATGGTGATCACCGTGGTGTAGGCGAGGCTGCCACCGAGGCGTTCTTGGACCCAGGCCGCAGGAACCGCTCCGGGGGCCTGGTGCAGCGCGGCGAGCACCTGCCCCTCCAACTCGCCCTGGCCGCGCCGGCGCGGGGCCTGCTCGATACCGCCTCTGTTCTGGTCCGTCATACCCTCAACCTCCCGCCTGCCGGCCCCGCCTGCCGCTGCGGCGGCGGTTCATCGTACTGAGTCGTGTCCCGCCCGATGCTGTTTCCACGATGTCCATTTCCGCGAGCCGGCAAAGGCCATGGCAGAACGGGCGTCATCAGCTGCCCGTGCCCGCGCTGGCGGTGTCGAGTCCCAGCCACAACAACCGTTCGTCATCCGGGGGGAGTTCAGCGATGAACCGGCTGAGCACGGCGCCCCGATCGCTCTCCTGGTCAAGGATCTGGCGCATGCGCCGGGCGGCCAGCCCCGCTGCGTCGAAAACGGCCCTCCAGACATAAGAGCTTCCGTCGCGGCGGCGCACCACGGCCTGCTTGCCGTGCAGCCGCGTCAGCGTGGTCACCACCGTGGTGTAGGCGAGAGAGGGGTCGATTCTCTCGCGCACCCAGCCGGCCGTCACCGGCCCCGGAGCGCTGCCGAGCGCGGCCAGCACACGGGCCTCCAGTTCGCCCGGGCCTCTGCGGGGACGCTCACGCAGCGGGGGTCCACCATGCTTCTCATCCACCTGCCACTCCCTCTTGGTCGCTGCCGGACACGAGGCGCACAAGCAAGCCCTCGCACATGTTCACGATGCCCTCTGCCCCCACCATCTTCTACGCCGTTGTAGATTCTTGACTCCGCCGGCACGGATGCGGGGGCCGCCGGGCGGGATCACGACACGGGACAGCGAACCGCCACACCGGGCGGCACAGGGAGGCGGACACGTGGACAGACAGCCTGGCGCATCCCGCGATCGGACCGGGCCGGCCCGGTCCCGAGGGCACCGGCGCACCAAGGCAGTACCCCCAGGCACACGCCCTCTTCACCGCCCTCGCCGGGGACAGGGAAGTCGACAAGGACGAGCCGACCGCCGCCGAGCCGGTCCCGGCCCGCACGATCACCGTCCAGGTCCTCAACGGCACCGGCACACCCGGCCAGGCCGCCACCGCGGCCAATTCCGTTCCTGCGCCGCGAGCTGCACCAGCCGCTCACGCCCGCGCCGCAGTCCCGCCCTGCCTCGCCTCCCGCACAGCGGAATGGGAGCCCCGGCTACAGCAACCCGGACTTCACCGGCCCCTCTTTCCCCTCACGGGACTGGCACCGCCCCCACGGACGGGCACGCAGGCCGAACCGGTGCGCCGGGCCAATGCCGTACCGGCCGGGGCCGGGCGCGCCCCTGCCCGCCACTACTACAGTGCTGTAGATTCAGGTGGGTTACCCCATGCACCGCCGGGTGCAGCGCACTTCGGCCCCCGAGCACCAGGAGGAAACCGGTGACAGTCACGCTGGCCAAGGGCCAGCAGATCAGCCTGGAGAAGACCGGCGGGCAACCGCTCAGCATCGTACGGATGGGCCTGGGATGGCAGGCGGCGCCCCGTAAGGGCTTCCTGGCCAAGCTCACCGGCCCACGCGAGATCGACCTCGACGCCTCCGCGGTACTCTTCGCCGGCAACGAGCCGGTCGACGTCGTCTTCTTCCAGCACCTGGTCAGCGACGACGGCTCGGTCCGCCACACCGGCGACAACCTGGTCGGCGGCGCCGGCCAAGGCGGCGACGACGAATCGATCCTCGTCGACCTGTTGCGGCTGCCCGCCCACGTCGACCAGATCGTCTTCACCGTCAACTCCTTCACCGGGCAGACCTTCGCCGAGGTGCAGAACGCCTTCTGCCGCCTCATCGACGAGAACACCGGCCAGGAACTGGCCCGCTACACCCTCTCCGGCGGCGGCTCCTACACCGCCCAGATCATGGCCAAGGTCCACCGCTCCAGCGGCGGATGGCACATGTCCGCCCTCGGGGAACCGGCCAACGGCCGCACCTTCCAGGACCTGATGCCCACCATCGCCAGCCACCTCTAGCCACCTGCCGCCCGCCACCGGGGAGAAGACGGACACCCATGTTCGGCATCAGCGAACTCGCCATCATCCTCATCGTCGTCATATTGATCTTCGGCGCCAAGAAGCTCCCCGAACTCGCCCGTTCCATGGGCAAGTCGGCCCGCATCCTCAAGAGCGAGGCCAAGGCGATGAAGTCCGACCAGGCGCCGCCGACCACAGCAGAGGCGGCGTCGGACGAGGCCTCAACTCCGCGCATCATCCGGGCCGCCCCCGGTGACACCGCCGGCCGTCCCACAGATCAGCCGGGCAACGACACACCGCGGACCTGACCAGCCCGCAGCCAAGGCCCACCCCTGGCACGTCCCTCCCCGCACGCTCTGGATGCCGACGCCGGCGAGCATCTCGTCGATCAGGGCAGGGTACGTCGCGTCGCGGTCGCGGATCAGGCAGGCGGCGTGCGCGCCCACGTCCTCAAGGTCCATGACGAGGTTCTTGACCGCCTGGGTCACCCAGCCCGCGGTGGGGTGCACGGTGGTGCCCAGGACGCGGATGCGGCGGGTTGCGTGCTCGACGACGGCCAGGCTGTACTGCCGCTGCCCGGTCAGGGTGATGGTTTCGATGAAGTCCATGGCCAGCAGGGCGTCGGCCTGGGAGCGCGGGAAGCCGGCCCAGGTGGTGGCGGTCCGTTCCGGCGCCGGGTCGACGCCCTCGGCCTTGAGGATCTCCCGGACGGTGGACGGGGCGACCGTGATGCCGAGCATGGCCAGTTCCCCGTGGGTACGGCGGTAGCCCCAGCCGCTGTTCTCGCGGGCCAGGCGCCAGACCAGCGCCCGGATCGAGCGGACGGTGCGCGGCCGTCCGGGCCGCTTGGGGCGGCAGATGCGGGCATGTCGCTGCTTCACGAGTTGTGGTGCCATCGCAGCGCCGTGTCCGAACGTACCAGGAACCGGAGACGACGCAGCACCTGGCTCGGCAGCGGTGCCAGGAGCGCGGCGAGGAAGGCCCGATCCCCGCGAGCAAACTTCACCCTTCTCGGGCAGAGTCGGCGCTCAAGGACCGTGATCTGGTGACACAGGGCCAGGATCCCGGCGTCCTTGGCGCGGTCGCTCATCGGAAAGCCAGAACGCGGCGAAGGCATTCGACACGGTCAGACAGGCGAGACGCAGGAGCACGAGTGGTCATCATGCCGTGGCAACTGGCAACTGGCAACTGGCAACTGGCAGCGGCCGCAAGCGGGATGACCTGCGCGGACGAGATTCTCGGCACGCACAGCGTCATCGGTCCCCCTGGGTCACTTCCTGACCCCTTCACGAGTACTCGCTGGAGTTGCGTGAGCGTGCGGTGCGGATGTACCGCACCACGGACCCGAAGCCCCAGATCAAGAAGCTTGCCGTCGACCTCGGTGTGCACCCGGAGGCCCTGCGCGGCTGGATCCGGCAGGCCGAGGCTGATGCCGGCGAGCGTGACGACCGGCTGACCACCGACGAACGCGCCGAGCTGGTCGCGCTGCGCAAGGAGAACGCCCAGCTCAAGCGGGCGAACGAGGTACTGCGGACGGCCTCGGCTCTTGTGGCGGCCCAGATCGACCCGACCCGGCCCAGGTGACCGCGCTCCTCGACGAGCACCCGCACCTGGGGGTCGAGTGCGTACTTCGGGAACTGCACCTCGCCTCCTCCACGTACTACCGCTGGCGCCGCGCAGAGCGCGAGCCGTGCGAACGTCGGCGCCGACGCGGAACTCACCGAGCAGATCAAGCAGATCCACACGGACTCCGGCGGAATCTACGGCTCACCGCGCGTGCACGCCGTCCCGCAGGCCGCCCTCGCCGCCCTGGGCGTGCCGTGGGCGAAGGCCGCATCGGTGCCGAGCCAACCCGACAACCCGGATGCGACGGTCGACCTCCCCGTCCAGCCCGCGCTGTCGGACGCGCGGGGGCAGGAACACCATGGCCGGGGCGACACCGCGGCCGAGGGAGGGCGCCAGACTCAGGCAGCGCGGGGCACGGAGCGCATGAGCGGGCTGATGCGCAACCACACCAAGGCCGAACTGCTGCGCATGGCCTACGCGGGCGGCCTGGTGAATCACAACTCCCCCGAGAAGTGACGCAAGGACGAGATCGCCTCCGCCGTCGTGGACATCGAACTCCGGGCCACCGCCCGGCACGCCGCAGACACCGCGCAGCCCGTTGCGGCTAAGCGCCTGCCACAGCAGGCCCACCATGACGAGTGCAAAAGGAGCCTGTACGAGGGCGCCACCTGCACCTGCGACCTCATCGAGCAGTACGGGCCGCCCTCGGAGCGGGAGGACTACTGAGACAGCCTCCTGACCGCTCGCCGATCTGCCGACCCCCGGGCTCCTTCAGGCCCGGGGTCTCGCGCTGCCGGCAGGGTCAGGCGCCACGATCGGCATCCAGCTCATGCTCGACGGCATCAAGAGGTACTTCGGCATCACGTGAATGCCCGGCCCCGAGCCGTCGTCCTGGCTCCTTGGGAAGGTGGTCGGGGTCCCGGCGGTGGCTCCCGGCGCGCCGGGAGCCACCGCCCGCCAGGGATCGCGTTCTTGGCCGGAACAATGAGTTCGGTGAGCACGCATCGAGTACCGCAGGCACAGCGCGCGTTCCTCGTGGCGAGCATCGCCATGGGCCTTGTGGTGTGGTCGGTGGCGTTCAATCTGGGCGCCTTCGGGGTGGTCTTCTTCAAGGACGTGTTCGCGGTGGTCGTCACCGCCACGGTCGCCCTGTTGGTGTCCTTCGTGGTCCCCGAGGTCTTTGCCGGGCCTCTGTGGGCGGTGCGGCTGCTCCTCGCCGGCAGCATGGCTCATCGCCGCCGTGACGATCGACCATTCAGTGACGGAGGCGGCCACCGACCCGGTCCTCGGCCCCATCGGACTGTGCGTGGCACTGGCAGCCACCCCCTACCCTCTGGCTGATGATCACCGCGCTCGTGCCCCAGCTCGACCAGATCCGGGGCCACCGGCTCGCCCTTGCGCTGGCCGGAATCGTCGTCGTGGTCGGCACTGCGGGCTGGTTGGTCGGCCAGGCCAACCATCACTTCCTGCACTGCGACGACTTCACCATCAGCGGCAACGACCGACCGCGCAACTGCGCCAACCTGCCAGCATCACCACGCTGAATCCGGCGTCAGCTGGGTAGTCAGGCAGCTTGGCTGAGGCCGGCGGCGGTCAGATCCTGCTCGCGGAGCTGGGTGAAGTCGACGTCCGGTTTCGGGTCGTACGCGTCGGGCCGGACGCCGAGCTCGTGTGTGGAGTACTCGCCGAACGGCCTTGACCCAAGGCCGGGTAGTTAACGTTTTCGCAGGTCACGCAAGCCAGTTGAAGGATTTCCGACGCAGAACAACGGAGCTCGTTGGTACAGGCAGTCGTCCAAGACAGCTTGTACTTGAGGAGCTCCGTTGCCGTTTCATCCTGTCCTGCCGGCCCCGGTGATGGCCATCACCCGTACGGTCACAGTCGCTGCGGGCCGGTTCGCGCCCGGGCATCTGGGCGAGCTGACGGCCGTCGTGCCGTTCGAGTTGGTCGACGCGGTCCTGGCGGAGACCCGCTCGGTACAGAGACGACTGCGTGATCTTCCTTCGAGGGTGGGGATCTACTTCCTGCTCGCGATGTGTCTGTTCCCTGAAGTCGGCTACCGGCTGGTCTGGGACAAGCTGACGGCCGGGCTGGCCGAAGTGCCGGTGGCCTCCCCGACGCCGAAGGCCCTGCGTGATCTGCGCCGACGACTGGGCAGCGCGCCGGTGCGGGCGTTATTCGAGGTTCTCGCGGGGCCTGTGGCCCGGCCGACGACACCCGGAGTGCGGTTCGGGCCGTACCGGACTGTGTCATTCGACGGCTGCAGCTCCCAGAAGGTCCCCGACTCTGGGCGAAACAGGGCCTGGCTGGGGCGAACCTCCCATCACGGCTATCCCACAATGGAGTTGATGACGCTGGTCGAGACCGGCACACGGGCCCTGCTCGGCGCGGTGTTCGGGCCCACCGCCGAGGGCGAGACCAGCTATGCCTCGCGCCTGCTGCATCTGCTGCGGCCGGACATGCTCGTCCTGTGGGACAAGGGCTTCGACGGCAACGACTTCCTCGCCTCCGTCACCGCGACCCGCGCCCAGTTCCTGGGCCGGCTCCGCAGCAACCGGCGTACGCCCGTTCTCACACGTCTCGCCGACGGCTCATACCTGTCGGTGATCGCCGCCGAGAAGGTACGTGTGATCGACGCGAACATCACGGTGACCTGCGCGGACGGTACCGTCTTCACCGGCTCCTACCGGCTGGTCACCACCTTGACCGACGCCGGCCGCTACCCAGCGGCCGCACTGGTGGGCCTCTACCACCAGCGGTGGGAACACGAATCTGCGTACTACGCGCTCCGCCACACGATCATGAACGGGCGTGTCCTGCGCTCGGGCGACCCGGCCGGCGTCGAACAGGAGATGTGGGCCCTGCTCACCCTCTACCAGGCTCTGCGAACCATGATGGTCGAGGCCGCCGAGTCGCTGCCCGGCACCGATCCGGACCGTTGCTGTTTCACCGTCGCCCTCCAGACCGCCCGCGACCAGGTCGTCCAGGCCGCCGCCGTCATCACCGACCCCGCCGATGTCGGCCGCGTCGGGCTGATCGGGCACCGGATTCTGGCCCGTCTCCTGCCGCCCCGGCGGCAGCGCGTCAGCACCCGCAAGGTCAAGTCACCGATGTCCCGTTACAGCACTCGCCATGACGACGGCAGGCCCGACACCAGCCGCACCATCACCCGTCTCGATATCAGCGTCCTCGAGCCTCGCAAACCGCACCCTCAACTCCCCGCCATCTCCCGCGACGATCGGAACACCGCCCCCGCCGACCGGCGCCGTCACCGGATCCTGGGCCTGCTCGAGGAAGACCCCACCCGCCTCTGGCGCCCCCGTGACATCGCTTCTCACTTCGGCGACATCACCATGGAGACCATGTATCGACAGCTCTCCAGATGGGCCGAGAGTGGCCTCATCCACAAACTCGGCCCGGGCCTGTACGCCGCCACTGCCTGGACCCCAACAAGCCTTGCATGACCTGCGAAAACGTTAACTACCCGGCCTTGGACCTTGACCCCGGATGTTGGACACACGAGACACTGGATCCTGAGGATCTGAGGACGGACATCTCGTGGTCATGAAGAACTATCCGCCGGAGTTCAAGGCGGACGCGGTCGCGCTGTACGAGTCGCGGCCCGAAGCGACGATCAGGTCGGTCGCAGCCGATCTGGGGATCAACCCGGAGACGCTGCGGAACTGGGCCCTGCTGCTGCGAAGGCCAGACCGTCACCGGCACACACCACACCCCACCAACGCCACCGTGCGGCCCCGGCGGCACCCGCCCCGCTCGACGCCGCCTCACAACCCACCGACACCTCGCACCACATCCCCGGAAGAGTGACAGCGCAAGCCGCAACCTCAGGGAGGTCGTCGACTTCCTGACGCGCCCGCGTCACAGCAGGCGGTCGGCAAAGCCACCGGCTACGTCCCGATCAACCAGGAGACGCTCGTACCCGGCGACCCGGTCGTCACCACGGCCGTGGACCAGCTCGACGGTGCGCCGACCGACCCCGCCACCGCCGACCGCCTGACCGGTGCCCTGTCCCACATCCGCGCCGACGTCAGTAGCAGCTTTCACCCCCAAAGGGGGTACAGCAGCGGGGGGTGGTTCCAGCTGGCAGGCAGCCGGAACCACCCCCGTGTCAGGGGCTGTCGGTCAGGGGTTGGCGCAGATCGCGTACACGCTGATGCCGACGGTGGAGTAGCCGTCCTGGCGGCCGAGTGCGATCCAGCCTCGTCCGTCGTCGGTGGGGAAACTGCCGACCAGGATGGCGCGGTTGCCCCGGGCTTCGGCGCCTCCGCCGATGACCTGCTTGCCCGCCGGGCAGTAGATGGTCCGGCGCTGGAAGTTGGGCACGTCGGCGTTGGGGAGCCGGACGATCTGATAGCCGTCCACTGCGGCGGCCCGTGCCGGTGCCGTGGACGCGGCGGCCTGGCGGGTGGCGGACTCGCTGGTGGTGGCCTGGGCCGCCCAGCCGGCTCCGGATACCAGGGCCAGCGCCAGAGCGCCCGCGCCGATCGCCTGCTTGCCTCGCATGCGTATGTCCTTTCATCTTTGGAGGTCCCCGGGAAACGGAGTCCTCTCGTCGGACATCGTCACGGCGGCGATCAGCGGATAGGCGATGAACTTCTCTAAACCACTCGATAAGGCGAATATGGGGCACAGGGGCGCATATGACTGGCGGGTGCCCGCAGGCACCCGCCTCTGCGGCGTCTCTCGCGGCTGCGGGCCGGACATCGAGCAGACTCGCGGAGTTCAGTCCGGCCGTGGCGAGCTGGACCGTCGTGCTGTCGGCCGGCGGGTCAGCGTGCGTGGCGGCCGGGGTGAGGTCGCCGAGGGGGAGGGCGTCGTTCGGCCAGGCGGCGGGCCGTGGCGCAGAGCGGGCCGAGGAGGCGTCCTCGCCGGGCGCGTTCGTCCGTAGACGGCCGCCTGGCCGTCTACGGTCTCCTTGGTGCGTTGCCCTTCACAGTGGGTCTTGGGGCCGGGGGTGCCCCTGTCGCCGGGGGGCGTGAAGCGGTCGGGCAGGCTGTTCGCCAGCAGGCCTGTTCCGCTCTGGCCCGGGTGGCGATGACCGGGACGGTGCGGTGGCAGTCGCGTCGGTCCCGGCTCGGCGTGTGGTCTCGCCCTGACCCCGTGCAGCCATGTCCTCGACCGTGGAGGGGAGCTCGTCGAGCAGGTGGGTGGAGACGGTGATGCCGGTGACCGATTCCAGGCAGTGGCAGCCTGGGGGCCCGCTCCGGAGACACTCCCGGGGCGGCCACCGTGTTCGTTCCCGCGGTCCCCCGGAGTCGTTTGTCGAGCGGCACTCAACTGTCACATTAGTGTAACGTTCACCTATTTTTGTCTGTCGAGCCTTCCGCCGCCCTGCTGGATGAATGAGGGTTTCCCCCGGGATATGTACATCTGTGGGGGATCATGAGCGGCACAATCGACGGTTTCAGCTACGGTGCGGTGACGCCGGTCGCCGGGTATCTGATGGCTGTGCTGGGCAGTGCGCTGGGGCTGCGGTGCGTGGTGCGGTGCGTGCACTACAGGCAGGGCTGGAAGCCGGGATGGCTGGCCCTGGGGGCGGCGTGCATCGGCTGCGGCATCTGGACGATGCACTTCATCGCCATGACCGGCTTCCAGGTCGAGGAGGCGCCCATCCGCTACGACGTGGCGCTGACCGTGCTGAGTCTGGCGGTGGCGATCGTCGTGGTCGGCGCCGGTGTGTTCACCGTCGGCTACCGGGGGGCGGGGGCCGTCGCGCTGGTGACGGCCGGGGCGGTCACTGGTCTGGGCGTGGCCGCCATGCACTACCTCGGCATGTACGCGATGCACCTGCCGGGCAGCATCCGCTACGACACGCTCACGGTCGCCGTGTCGGTGGCCATCGCCGTCGGCGCCGCGATCGCCGCGCTGTGGGCGGCCGTGTCCATCCGGAGCTTCATCGCCTCGCTCGGCGCCAGCCTGGTGATGGGGGTGGCCATCTCCGGCATGCACTACACCGGCATGGCGGCCGTCAGCGTCCACCTCCACAACGCCCCCGCCCCCGCCACCGGGGACGGGGCCACGCCGGTGTCCCTGCTGCTGCCCATGCTGCTGGGCCCGGTCATCTTCCTCGTCCTGGCCTCGGCCGTGGTCATGATGGACCCGCTGCTCCTCGCCGGCGACACAGACCGCAGGCGGTTCGGCGCGCCGGGCACAAATTCCCGGGGCCACGGCACGAACTCCAGGCAGGAGCACTCCGCCGCCTTCGACCGCACGGCGCATTCGGGGGCCGGCGCGCCGGACACGGACAGCCATCCCCGGCCCGTCTGGCCGCCCCGGCCGGATCTGGACGTCACCGACGGTCACAGATCGCGGCGGTGAGGCGCGCTTCCTCATCGCGAGTCGACCAACTGGAACACCACCAGCCGACATCACGCGCACCGGCCTTGCCCCGGCACGGCCGGCTGGGCGAGGGCACCGCGGCACACGAGAGGCGCGCGGCTGGTTCGAGCGTGCGCCGGGCGCACACGCGAACTCCACAACCGCCGGCTGTGACTCCATGCGCCCCTGTCGGACGGCTGGTGGGCGGCGGGGCGCTGAGCCGACGATGGCCCACGGTTCAGATGGCGATGGCTCCGTCGCCTGACGGCGCGCCATATGCCAGGGGCCGGGGTGACCCGGCCTCATCCGTGCCCGGGTCTGCCGGTCGGCGGACTCGCGTCTTCCGGAAGGACATGCATGTCACGCCGATTACCCACCCTCCTGCGCCTGCTGGTGCCGGCGGTGCTCGCCGCAGGCGTCATCGTGCCGCTCTCAGCGGGCGCCGCCTCCGCCGCTGGGCCGATATGCCTGAGCGGCACCCTCCAGTTCGACTACCAGTCCGCCGAGGCCGGCCCCTCCAAGCCGACCCTGACCCGGGCCGCCCGCAATGCCTCGGTCGAGCTCTGGGGCCGGGAGAGACCGACCGACACCGACCAGAAGCTGAACACCGGCACCCAGCTCACCGGTGGATCCGACGGCTCGTTCAACCTCTGCCACACCCCGGTCAACACCACCGCGATGGACCGCCTGTACGTGCGCTTCGCCACCCGCAACAACCAGGTGTGGCGAGTGGCCAACTCCGGAGGCACGGTCTACACCTACAGCACTCCGACGCAGTCGAACATATCGGCGAGCGTCAACCTGGGCACCGTCAAGCCGACCACGTCGGCCCGCGCCTGGCACGCCTTCGACACCGTCAACCTGCTCTGGTCACGCCGGGCCAACTCGACCACCCCGTGCTGGACGACCGCCGAGACGAACGCCGCGAACTGCACCACGCTGACGCTGCGCTGGCAGGCAGGATCCTCCGACGGCCCGTGGTACGACCTGTCCAACACCGTGCACCTGGCCGATGCCGACCCCGACTCCGAGCACACCGTGCTGCACGAGTCGGGCCACTTCTTCCAGCACCGGTTGTACAACGGCACGTTCCCGAACGTCACCAACTGCTCTCCGCACTACATCGAGAAGGCGTCGTCCGCCACCTGCGCCTGGACCGAGGGCTTCGCCGACGCGGTGGCCGCCTACCTGCTGGGCGACGAGCGCTACGTGTGGCCGGACGGCTCGTCCTATCCGTTCACCGCGGCCGCGGGTTGGCAGACCGGCGACCACGTGCAGGGCAATGTCGGCGCCTCGCTGCTCCAGTTGTGGAACCAGGTGGACGGCAGCTGGGACCGCTCCATCACCACCCTGGCCTCGCACACGCCCGCGACCTTCGCCGACTGGTTCAAGAACGTCCGTCCGACGGCCGTGCCGCCGCTGTCCACCACCGGCGCCGCGCTGACCGCGCTGGACACGCACGCCATCAACTACGGCCCCACGGTGGTGGGTGACAACGCCTACCACGCGCTCAGCAACGGCGGCGGCGTCGCCCTGCAGCGCGGCGGGACCTGCAGCGGCAGCATCCCCTCGGTGGCAGAGTTCGACGCCCTGGACACCTCACGGGCCTCGCAGCGCTGGAAGTTCACCGCCAACAACGACGGCACCGCACGGATCTACGACAGCTGCCTGATCCCGCTCTACCTGACCGCGCCGACCACCGCCGGCGGCCAGGTCTCCCTGCAGCCCGTCTATCTCGGCACCGCCAACCAGCGCTGGCAGGTGACCCAGAACGCCGTCGGCACCTACACCCTGACCAACCCGGCCACCGGCTTCGTCCTGGACGGCAACGCCACCGCAGGCCAGGCCGTCACCGCCAACACCGCCTCCGCCGGCACACCCAGCCAGAACTGGGCATCGGTGTTCTCCATCTCCTGAGAACGCACCCCGCCGGCCGGTCTGACGACTGCTCGACACCGTCCCCTCCGGGTCTGCCCGGGTCACCGGGCAGACCCGTTCCAGACCGCTCTCAGCGACGACGGCCCGGAACGCTTGGTCAGCAGGCGGGTAGAGCGGGATGCCTGGCCGATGCCCTTCGGCAGGAGCATCTGGATGGGCAGCCCGCCCCGGCGCAGGCGTTCTCGGGGCCGGTGGACCCCGTGCGGGCCGGGCACGGTTCGCTTCTGTCCCGGCCCCTCGCATAGTTGCCTCAGGCTTCTTGGACGACCACGGCGTAGGAGCCGATGCCGAGCAGTCCCTGACCCGGAAGGGTGCCCGATGAGGTGAGCAGGCCCAGGACTTTGCCGGATTCGGGGTCGAAGTCGATGTCCTGGAGGAGGCCGATCTCGGTGCCGCGCTCTGACAGGATGCGTCGGCCCGGGAGGCTGCGGCATGCGGCGGCCCGCTCGGCGATGTCCTCGGTGGTGCCTTCCCGGGCGTTGGCGCGGGCCATGATCGCGTCAGGGCCGATGGCGTGTACGTCTTGCCAGGTCAGCAGGGTGCCGCCGCCGTTGGTCTTCTTCAGGCGCAGGGCGGCGATGTGGGGCGGGCGGGCTGTGATGACCAGGCCCTCGACCTTGCCGATGCTCTGGGCCGCATCGGTGTCCATCACCGGGCGGTCCATGATCTCGGAGAGCAGCATCACGCCTCTTTTCCGCTCATGCGGTTGCGGAACTCCGGGATGGCCTTTTCCAGGGCGGAGAGGTCGTCGGCCATGAATTCGGCCGCTGCGGCCGGGACGACGAGCGCTTCGCCGGAGACGGCGATGGTCCTGGCCAGGGGGATGAACACGGTCCGCCCGTGGTGGCCGGGGGTCTTGGCGGGGGTGATCTCGTACCCCGCGACCAGTGCCTGGGCGGCTGTCACCTCGATCACGACGTCGGTGATGTGGCCGAGGTCTGTGCCGGTGTCCGTCAGGACCCTTGCTCCCAGGACGTTGCCGTGGGCGGCCTCGGCGGAGTCGGCCACCTCGTCGCGGGACTTCAGCGCCGTCTCGTCGTGGATCATCACGGCATGGGGGCCGAGGCCCGTCACGGCCTCCCAGGGCAGCGCCTGGCGCAGGGGGCCGGAGAACAGGCCACGGCCGCTGAGGGTGAAGCCCGAGACCCGGCCCGCGTGGCCGTCGAAGACGACGTCTTTCACCTGGGCCACGGCTTCACCGCCGAGCGTCACCACAGGACGCTTGGTGATGTCCGAGGCCAGTATCAGCGCGTTCATGCGGCTTTTCCCTTCCCTTTCGGGCGGGTGCGCCGCACGACGATCGCGCCGCCGCGGCGTCGTCTGGTCTGGATGCCCGCGAGGATCCCGGTGCCGGCCACGAGCAGCATCACGACGACGACGAGCCAGACCCACCAGTCCACTGCGGGCACCTCCGCCTCGGGGTGGGGACGTGCCGCCACGTTCCCTGAAGCAGGATCTCTCCGGGACAGACGCCTGTCCAGAGAGCCCCGGCACCCTGCTTTGACCGGATCTCGCGCGTGTCCCCTCGGTGCCGCCGGACGGCCGGGCCCCGAGGGACGTGACCGGGCGCCGGCGCAAGAGGCGTGCGGCACGACGTGGCCGGCCTCATGAGGTCTTCGTGCCGGTCGGTGCCGGTTGCTTTCGATCAGGCCGGGTCGCCGGTGTCAGTGCTGTGAGGTGCGCCGGTCCGGTCGCTGTGACGGTCCGGTGCCGCGCCCGTGTCCGTCGGGCGGCGAGTGCTTGGCCGGGACCGGGGCGGGCAGGTCGTCAGGCCCTGCTGGGAGAGCGGTCTGCGGGAGGATCGGCGGTGCGCTGAGGACGGGGTCGCGCGGGGGGTCTTCGACGGCGTGGTTGACGGTGTCGGACCAGCGTTCGTGCGGTGGGGGGCTGTTGCGGCGCAGCAGGGCTGTCAGCGGGGTCCGGCCCCACAGGAGGGTGGCGGTGAGGGCTGCGGCGTAGGGGACGAGTGGACCGGCGGGGGCGGGGAGGAGGGCGTCGCGGGTGTACTGGGCGGCCGAGAGCCAGATCAGGGCGAGCGGAGCGTACGCGACCCAGGTGCGCACGGTGATGCGGACGAACCCGGCGCGGCTGCCGTCTGGGCGGACGATGCGCAGCCGTAGGGCCCGTTTGCCGGGGCTGGAAGCGGTGAAGGCGGGCACCAGCCAGAACCAGAGCAGGCCGAGGGCGCTGCCGAGGACGAAGGCGTAGCGGCGGCCGGTGGGTACGCCGGCGGCCACCGCCAGGAGGCCGGTGATCAGGGTCCATGTGACCAGCCACCCGGCCAGATCGGTGACAAGGGCCAGCAGGCGGCGGGTGAAGGTGACGCGCCCGCCGTAGCGGGCGCGCTCGTGGTCCGGGTCGTTGGCGGGGAGCAGCCGGGTGAGGGGCCCGGCGGCGAGCCAGCCCAGGACCGCGCCGGTGGTGTTGAGGATGAGATCGTCCACGTTGAACTGCCGGTAGGGGCAGGCGTAGACGAACCACAGGCCGGTGTACTGGGTCGTTTCGAAGAACAGGGAGGTGGCGAAGGCCAGGGCGGTCGCGGGCAGCAGCCTCAGGCGCAGGTAGTAGCGCAGGTAGACACCGAGGGGCAGGAGCAGCACCGCGTTGAGCACGGTGGTCCAGGTCACGGCCAGGCCGGCCAGGGTGCTCACCGACCAGTCACCGCCGGACGCTGAAGCGATGCGGGTGTAGAAGTCGAAGGGTTCGAGCTGCGAGCTCTGCGCGTAGCGGGTGGTGGTGCAGAAGGCGCTGGTGCGCGCGGGCAGCGGCATCACGGTCTGCAGCAGAGCCGCGAGCAGGTAGAAGACGAAGCTGTAGAGGACGACAACCGGCCAGCCGCCGGCCCGGCCGCGCCGGCGATAGCCGTGGACAGCGGCGGGCACCATGATCAGTGCGGTGATGAGGGGGAATAGGGTCACCGCTGCCTGGATGGGCAGCAGATAGGTACGGAACACGGCAGGCGCCCTCTGTCTGCGGCATGCGCCGCCCCCGGGCCGCGGGACCGGGCGGGCCGCGCGGCATCCCCATGAGTGGTCGCTCGGATCTTCCCGATCCCGACCAGAATAGGCAATGGCCGTCGGTTCCTGGGCGGGAGAGCGCAGATCCCGCTCGGGTTGCGCCGCGCGCTGGTGGCCTGGCGGGCAGCGGTGGTACTGGTGTGTGCGGTGGCGGCTACGGTGTGGGCTGCGCTGTGGGCGTGGGTGTGCCGGTGCGGGAGAGTGCCTGCTGGTCGGCGAGGGCGATGGCGAGTTCGCCGGCGGCGTTGGGGTGCAGGGGCGCGTTCGCGTCCGGTCCCTGGACGAACGGCTGGTCGCTGCAGAGGCGGTGGCCGTCGAAGTGCTGGGGGACGGCGGTGAAGTTGAAGGTCTGCGCACCCTGCCGCAGTACGGAGTTGAGTTCCTCCAGGCGGGACTTGAGGACCTTGGCCTTGGCGGCGGTGATGTTCTGCTCCTTGAGGCAGTCGACGTTCTCGCCGAAGGGGTTGTAGTACCCGTTGATCAGGATTCGGGGGTTCTGGGGCAGCGCGGCCAGGTTGTCGAGCAGGTCGTAGTAGGCGTTGGTGAAGGCGGCGATCTGCTGCTGGAAGTAGGCGGTGGACGCCCGGTCGTCGCAGGCGTCGGCGGCGGCGCAGAGCGCGGTCAGCGTGGACCAGCGGATGTCGTTCGCGCCGACGCTGACGATGATCACCGAGGCTTTGGTGGCCCCCATCGCGGCCGAGAGCTGGGGCGGCACCCGGGTGGTGCCGCGTTGCTGGGAGCCGAGCAGGCCCTCGCGGATGGTGGCGCCGCTGCAGGCCAGGTTGAGGGTGTTCCAGTTGTTGGCGGCGGCGAGATACACCGCGTAGGCGTCCTTGCTGCGCCCGCATGCCTTGTCGGCGGCGGTGGGGTCGTCCAGGGGCGCGTTGCCGATCGCGGCGGCGGTGGAGTCTCCGAGGACCACAGCCTGCACTCCCGGCCGGGCGGGCGCGCCGACTGCCTGCACGGGGGTGGGCGTGCTCGGTCCCACCAGGTCCTCGATGCCGCCGACCTGCCGCAGTACCTGGGGGTGCCGGAGGCCAGGAGATAGACGCCGAGGGCGTTGACGGCGCACACGCCCGCGACAGCGACGGCGAGCGTCCACAGCGTCGTCGTCCGGCTGAAGCGACGGATGCCCGCCACCGTGACAGCGATCATCGCAGCGAATCCCGCGGCGATCAGGGTCTCCAGGAGGAAACAACCGCTGACTCCGCGCCGGGGTCAGGGATCAGACACGCTCGGGTGTCGGGCGGCGAGACGTCACGGCTGCGGCGGAGTGAGTACGCACCGGTTTCCGGCGTTGACGTAACGAGACCCACATGATCAAGACGTCCGAGCCGTTGAGCACCCGAACACATCCACACGCCCCCCGATCCTCACCGTCACGCCACCACGACCACCGCCCAGCCCCCTCCGGCCAAGACACCGACCCTTTGGTCGCCTGACCGATGCCCTGGATCGCTTGCCCGACCCACACTGCGTCCACGGCCACCACCGGAGCCCCCTTCGTGGAGCTCTGCCGGCACCACGCACCACGGCCATACCGGCCGGGGCCTCGCCCTGGCCGGCATCGTCCGCTTCACCGCCGGACACGACCCGGCCCGCAATACTCAAGCTCAGCCCAGAGCGGACCGGCCAGAAGACACCTCGTACATGTACTTCCGAGTGCATTCGCATCCGAGATGTCTGCTACAGAGCGACACCGGACCGCATGTGACACCCGGAATGCCCGAAATTGTGACAGCGACGACAGACAGAAACGACGATACCCGTAGCGCAGATTCGACCCGGATTCGACCCCGAGAGTTTGTTCAGACGGTAAACATGGCCTCTGACCTGCGGAAATACGGGGCGGCAGACGAGTCGGGCTGTACGCCGGGTTCTGTTCCCGGGGTTCCTCGCGGAGCCCCGGGCGACGGCCATCCATCTAGGGCCGGTGTTGCCACCGGCCTCGTGCGGTCTACCCGCGGACTCGGGCGGGCAGCCCTCGGTCGTCCGCGCAGAGCGCTTTTCACGGCGCTCCTCTTGACCTTGCTCCGGGTGGGGTTTACCTAGCCGCCTGAGTCGCCTCAGGCGCTGGTGGTCTCTTACACCACCGTTTCACCCTTACCGGGGACCGAGGTCTCCGGCGGTCTGTTTTCTGTGGCACTGTCCCGCGGGTCACCCCGGGTGGCCGTTAGCCATCACCCTGCCCTGTGGAGCCCGGACGTTCCTCGGGAAGTCCCGTGAGGGACTCCACGCGGCCGCCCGCCCGGCTCGTCTGCCGTGTGGACCATGGTACCGGGCGGGAGGGCGGCTGCGACGCGGTGGCCGTCACCGGAGCCGCCGCGGTGGGGATCAGAGGAAGCCGGCGGTGTCCAGGTCGAAGGCGAAGGGGGCGGGGAGCGGCAGCGATCTGCCCAGGGGGCGAGTGCACCGCTCGCGGTACCCGTCTCTGTCGGCGTCGCTGAACAGCGTGATCGAGGAGGCTTCGCGGTCGACGAGGAGGTGGAAGGGGATGCCGCCGCGGGCGTAGCAGCGCGGTCTCGTCCGCCGGTCGGTCTCGGGAGCGGCACCGGTCACGTCCGTCACCATCGCGATGCCCGCACACGGCATCCACGGGCCGGCTCCCCGGAAGGGACGCAGTGCGGCGGGAGCGAGGGTGCCGTCGGGGATCATGTGGTCCCGGGGGCAGGATTCCGCAGCCGCCAGGGCCAGGCCCTTGTTCCCGGAGCAGGCCATGTCGGTCCGGGAGCGGGTGTACATCTGGCGCGCGATCTCGCTGAGGCAGTGCTCGTGCGACCCGTCGGGCGGAGGGGTGAGGACGAGTTCGCCCTCGATCAGTTCCGCCCGGAAGCCGTACGGGGTGTCCAGGGTGACGAACCAGTCCAGGAGGAGCTGCTCCGAGAGCGGGTCATAGGTGATCACCGTGCCAGGCTGGCGCACGGGCCGCCCGTGCCGGGGGCGGACCGGGGCCGTTCGCCCGATCGGGTCCTTTCGGGTCGCTTGACCCTGCCGCAGCGTCAACGTTTCTACTGGTGGCATGCGGATCGGAGAACTCGCCGCCGCCGTCGGGGTCACCACGCGGGCGGTGCGGCACTACCACCAGCTGGGGCTGTTGCCGGAGCCGGAGCGGCTCGGCAACGGGTACCGGGACTACACCCTGCGGCACGCGGTCGTGCTGGCTCGGGTCAGGCGGCTGACCGAGCTGGGGCTGGGGCTGGCCGAGGTGCGGGACGTGCTCGCGGACGACGCAGGAAAGGACCTCCTCGAGGTGCTGACGGAGCTGGACGAGGATCTGGCGCGGCAGGAGGCGGCGATCCGGGAGCGGCGGGAGCGGCTGCGGAGCCTGCTGGAGTCGGGGGACGGACTGAGCGCCGAGGGGCCGGTCTCCCCCGGGCTGGCCGCGCTGTTCCGGGAGACGGGGCGGCTCACGGACTCGCCGATGGCCGCCAAGGACCGCGAACTCCTCGCGCTCATCGAGACGTCGGCGCCCCCCGAGGAGCGGGAGCGGCTGACGGGGCTGATCGGCGGGGTGCTCGGCGCTCCGGGCGGGGTGGAGCAGGCGGTCACCTTGTACCGGCTGCTCGACGAGCTCGCCGAGGCCGGGCCGGACGATCCGCGGGTGGAGGAGGCCGCGCGGGCGCTCGCCGCGTGTGTGCCGGCCGGGATGGTGCCGGAGGGGGCGGACGTCGACGGGAGCGACAGATTCCTGCGGGCCTTCTACGCCGACTTCGCTCCCGCCCAGGCGGAGGCGATCCGGCGGATGCTGCGGATCGTCACGGAGGGCCGGTCGTGAGGGCCGTGCGGGCCGTGCGGGCCGTGCGGGCCGGTTGGGCGCTGGCGCGGCACGAGGCTCGGCTGATGGTGAGTCTGGGGCTGTGGGTGGCACGGCGTACGCACGGCGACGGCGGTGGCGGTACCGCGTTCGGGTACGCGCACGGGCAGGCGGCCCTGATGTTCGGGTTCGCGTTCGTGTGCGTGGTCGAGACGGTGGCGATGTCCGTGCTGCTGAGCGACTGGCCGACCGTGCACGCGGTGGTGCTCTTCCTGGATGTCTACACCGTCGTCTTCGTCGTCGCCCTGCACGCCGCGTCCGTGGTGCGCCCTCGTGTGGTGGATCCGGGCGGGGTGCGGGTCCGGCGGGCCGTCCACGTCGATCTGCGGATACCGCGGGAGCGGATCGGCTCGGTACGGCGCGAGCTGCGGATGACGCACGAGGCGGCGGACGGTGTGCTCGATCTGGCGATCGGCTCGCAGACCAACGTCACGGTCGAGCTCACCGAGCCGGTCACCCATGTCACCCTCCTCGGCGGCCGCCGCGAGGTCTCCGTGGTGCGCTTCCACGCGGACGACGCCGACGGGCTGGTACGCGCCCTGACCGCCGGGCCGGCTCCGCCGTGACCCCTCTCCGCGGTCACAGCCACGACGCCCCCGAGGACGTCACCGGGATCGCGCGCGAGATCATGACGGCCCTTCTCGACGGACCCGGCTCCTGGAGGGGGGCCGGCGGACGGTGGCGCCGAGGGCCCGGCGGACGGTGGTACGGCGCCGAGCCGGACGACCTGAGCCAGGTCGTACCCTGACGGACGGGTTCGATCGAAGGAGTACCTGTGCTTGTCCTGCTGCCGCCGTCCGAAGGCAAGGCCGCTTCCGGCCGCGGTGCCCCGCTGAAGCCCGAGTCGCTGTCGCTGCCCGGGCTGGCCGCCGCGCGGGAGACGGTGCTCGCCGAGCTGGTGGACCTGTGCTCCGGCGACGAGGACAAGGCGCGCGAGGTGCTCGGACTGAGCGAGGGACTGCGGGGCGAGGTCGCGAAGAACGCGGCACTGCGCACCGCCGGTGCCCGGCCCGCCGGGGAGATCTACACCGGCGTGCTGTACGACGCCCTGGACCTGGCGTCCCTCGACGCGCCGGCGAAGCGGCGGGCGGCGAAGTCGCTGCTGGTCTTCTCCGGGCTGTGGGGCGCCGTCCGGGTCACCGACCGGATTCCCTCCTACCGCTGCTCGATGGGCGTGAAGCTGCCCGGACTCGGGGCGCTGAGCGGGCACTGGCGTGCGCCGATGGCGGAGGTGCTGCCGGAGGCCGCGGGCGACGGGCTGGTCCTCGACCTGCGGTCGGCGGCGTACGCGGCGGCCTGGCGCCCGAAGGGCGAGGTGGCCGGACGGACGGCGACGGTACGCATGCTGCACGCGCCGACCCGGAAGGTGGTCAGCCACTTCAACAAGGCGACCAAGGGGCGGATCGTACGGAGCCTGCTGACGGCCGGGACGGCGCCGAAGGACCCCGCCGGGCTGGTGGAGGCACTGCGGGACCTCGGGTACGAGGTGGAGGCGGCGGCGCCGGCCAGGGCGGGGTCGGCCTGGGCGCTGGACGTGCTGGTGGACGAGGTCCACTGAGGGCACGGGGCATGCATTGCATCATGCGCAATGACCTTTGCGCATGATGCGGCGGGGGCGGCAGGATGACGCCATGAGCTCACCCCTGCCCTCCTCGCCCTTCCCTTCCCGTTCCTCCTCTTCCTCCTCTTCCTCCGTGCTGGATCTCGCGCCCGTCGTGCCCGTCGTCGTCATCGAGGACGCCGCCGATGCCGTACCGCTGGCGCGGGCCCTGGTGGCCGGGGGGCTGCCCGCGATCGAGGTGACCCTGCGGACACCAGCCGCGCTCGACGCGATCCGGGCGATCGCCGGTGCGGTGCCGGAGGCGGTGGTCGGGGCCGGGACGGTGATCACGCCGGAGCAGGTGGGCGAGGCGGTGGCGGCCGGGGCGCGGTTCCTGGTCAGCCCGGGGTGGACGGACGTGCTGCTGGAGGCGATGCGGGCGTCCGGGGTGCCGTACCTGCCGGGGGTGTCCACTGTTTCCGAAGTGGTGGCGCTCCTTGAGCGGGGGGTGCGGGAGATGAAGTTCTTCCCGGCACAGGCGGCGGGCGGGACCGCGTACCTGAGGTCGCTCGCCGGTCCGCTGCCGCAGGCCCGGTTCTGTCCGACCGGAGGCGTCGGCCCCGACACCGCGCCGGACTATCTCGCACTGCCCAACGTGGGCTGTGTGGGCGGGAGCTGGATGCTTCCGGCGGACGCGGTGGCCGCGCGGGACTGGGCGCGGATCGAGGGGCTGGCGCGGCAGGCGTCGGAGCTGAGGGCCTAGCGCAGGTGCGAGGTGTCGTTGAACAGGCGGACGCTGGCGTTGCCGTCGGCGTAGTACGCCACGGCGGAGAGGGAGGCGGCGGACAGTTCCATGCGGAACAGCGCCTCGGGCGGGGCGCCCAGGGCCAGCCGTACGAACGTCTTGATCGGTGTCACGTGGGTGACGAGCAGGACGGTGCGGCCGGCGTGCGCGGAGACCAGCCGGTCGCGGGCCGCGGCGACCCGGGCCGCGGTGGCCGCGAAGCTCTCGCCACCGCCGGTGGGCTCGGCGTCCGGGGAGGAGAGCCAGGCGTTCAGGTCGTCGGGGTGACGCTCGCGGACCTCGCCGAAGGTGAGGCCCTCCCAGGCGCCGAAGTCGGTCTCGCGCAGCCCGTCCTCCACGCTCACCTCGAGCCCGAGGCGGTCGGCGACGATGCCGGCGGTCTCCCGGGTACGGGCGAGCGGCGAGGCGACGACGGCCTGGACGGTGCCACGCAGGGCGGGCGCGTCGGCGACCTTCCGGGCCTGCTCCCGCCCGATTCCGGAGAGGGAGGGGTCGCTGCCGCCACTGCCCGAGAACCGCTTCTGGGGAGTCAGCGGCGTCTCCCCGTGCCGCAGCAGCACGAAGGTGGCCGGCGCTCCCATGTCGGCGGGCGCCCACCCGGCGGTGGGGGTGGCGACGGCCTGCGCGGCCCGCAGATCGGCCTCCGCGGAGGGGTCCCGGGACGCCGAGGCC
>NZ_NEUB01000859.1 GCF_002910825.1 Streptomyces sp. SM1
CCTCGCGGTGTTCCTCGAAACGTTTGGCCAGGGTGCGGGCGTGCCGGGCGAGTTCGGTGTTCTTGTTCCGGTTGTCCTGGCGGGAGCGGGCCAGTGCTCCTGTGTAGAGCCGGTGGATGGTGCGCAGTTCGTCGGCGGTGAGTTCCTCGCGCCCGGTGTCGCGGGCGGCGGACGCGAGACGGTTGGCTTCCAGGAGGGTGTCGGCCATGGCGCGGGCCCACAGCTGGCCCTGGAGGTCGGCTTCATGGATGCCGCGCAGGTCACGTAGCAGGTGCGCGCCGCACCAGGCGTGCAGGACGTGGTCGAGGTGGGTGTAGCCGGCGTATCCGTCGCGGACCAGGACACCGCTGAGGTGCGGCAGGACCTGGCCGGCGTCGATGGTCGCGGCCGAGCGGTCACCGGTGTGCATCAGGGTGAGGTGCGCGGTGGAGGCCACGTGCAGGAAGACGGTCCTGGCCCGGGTGCGGGTGAAGGTCTCATCGGCGTGCACGACGGGTGCGCCGGAGAGCAGGGCGCGGACCGAGGGCAGGAACCCGGCCTCCAGCAGGCGGGCGGCCCGGCCTCGCAGGGATGCGGCGAAGCCGGTGGAGACCTTCATCCCGCACAGTTCCATCACCAGCAGTGTCGAGCGGTGTACCGGGATGTGGTGTCCCAGGACCGCGTCCGCGACCTTCGCGGTGACATCGGGACCGTACTGGGCCGCCGATTCCACTCCGGCCGGGAAGACTCCGGTGGCCTTCTTTCCGCACCCGGGGCAGCACTTGACGTCCGCGGCGTACTCGATGACCTGCGGCGGAAGCGGGGTGGCCAGGTCAAAGACCTGACGGCGGCGCACCGCGGCCACCGGAACCTTGACCAGCGAGGACGCGCAGCCGGCGCAGGATGCCGGAGCGGGGATGACGATCCGCTCGTTCGGATCCTCTACCTGCCGCAAGGTGGTGCCCGGATCACCTGGCTGCTTGCCCGGTTTGCGTCCCGAGCGGGTACGCGAGGACCCGCCACGGGGCCGCTTGCCCGGCCCGTCCGAGGACGGCGGCTTCGAGGAGGTCGAGGAATCCCTCGACAGCCGCAGTACCAGGGCCTGGACCTGCGTGGTCAACTCCGCGATCTGGACCAGCAGCTGATCGATCCGCTCGTCCTTCGCGGCCGCCTCGGCCCGGGAAGCCGCCAACTCGCCGCGTACCGCGGCCAACTCGGCAAGAAGGTCCTTCGCAGACCAGTCGGGATCCTCCACACCGCCACCCTAGCGATCACGCCGCACGGTCCGCGAACCGATCACACCCTGCTGAATAGCTACCTCCTGAGTAGTTATCAAGAGGCCGTCATTCCAATCACCGCTTCTGTAAATCGGACCGCGGATCAGCAGAATCCACTACTTCTTCGAGACCATTGAAGTCCCGCCCATTGCAAGGGAGAACATGCGGGCCAGCGCCTTCCGGACATCCGGATCTCGATCAAGCCGCTCCAACGATTCGAACCTCGCCGGATCAAGATCGATCGTGGCAACTCCCCCCGCACCGCCGTCATCCACGGTCGAGAACATGAGAAGGCATCGGTAGGCCCGTACAACTCCCCCTCTCTCTTCACGCATAAGCGACTGAAGGACGACGCTTCCTTCCTTGACCTGGCTGCGGAGTGCGTGAACCGAGGACCACCGAGTCGCCCAGCCTCGCTCTTCCGCCTCCAACTGGATCGCGAGAAGCGTATCGAAGCTGATCTGACACACACGGAAGTCAGGGTCGGTCGAATGGATCAGCGACATCAGGCACTACTCCCCGTCGTAGACGTCAATGCGGATTGGAGTATCTGGGTCGATGCGCCCGTCCCTGATTCTCGCCAGGATTTCGTCCTTGCGGTGGTGGCCTCCCAGGATCTTGCCGTCACGCGAGACGAGAATTCCATCTCCTGCGCCAGGGTTGTTGATCCCGTCCAGAAGTTCCTCATTGCTCAGTTCCTCGTGATACCACTGCGACGCTGGATCTCGGGTCTTCTGCGAATCGGTGTAATTATTGATATCACCGGCCCTCTCGTTACGTGTCGAGATTCCGCAGGGACCGGAATTGTGAACAAGGACCGGCGTGGCCCCCGCCAGCACATAGTACGTGTGCTACGCGACCCCTCCCCGCCTGCGTTTTCGCAGGTCATCGGCGGTTTCGTGCTCCGCTGGCGTCCGTGGCTGTGCCCTGGCGTCCGTGGCTGTTGCCGTCAGCGCTGCCGTCAGGGGGATAGACCACTGGTCGGGCTACGGCAGGAGTGTCAGCGCGGGGACGTGGGCGGGCTTGACGACGCTGAAGTGCCGCCGGTCGAGGGTGGCTACCCGGTCCACGCCGAAGCGCTCGGCCACGGCGATGACCGAGGCGTCGACCCCGCCGAGCGGGAAGTCGGCGTACTGGAGGACCAGCTCACCCATGCGCGCCAGGTCGGTGGGAGTGAGGTGGACCAGCTCGAATGTTCCCCGTGCGACCTCGGTGAGGAACGCCGCTTCGACCTGGGGCCAGCGCTCCAGCAGCCAGCAGACCTCGGTCATGACCGGGCTGGGCAGCAGACGGCGGCCGGTCAGTGACGTCAGCAGGGAGGCGCACTCGGGGTGGCGCCGGTCGGCCGCGTTGAACGCCGCAGCCAGGGGGCCGGTGTCCAGGACCGTGGCGATCACGCCGAGTCGCCGAAGCGCTCGCGCATCCGCTCGCGGATGTAGTCGTCGTGCTGTTCAGCCAGATCCTCTGGGCCGTTCACGCGGCCGATCAGGGCCAGCAGCCCGGCCGGGACCGACTCCTCGCCCTCGTTCGCGTCGACTGTCGGCAATGACTGGGCGACCTGGGACAGTTCCTCATCCTGGGTGACGAGCAGGCGCAGGCGTCGCACCTGGGTCGGGGTGAGCCGGTCCACCAGGTGGTGCATGTCCTCGTAGTCGTATGCAGCGGTCACGCCAGCAGTGTAGGACGGCCCCGCGGTCTCGGACAGCTGGATCGGCAGAGGTTCACCCCCGCCAGCCAGTGCGGCAGCGCAAGGCCGGTTGGGGAGGGGTCCGCCGAGAGGGTGCGCCGCCGGGGGTCCAGCTCTCCGCTGGAGGCGGTGCCGGCCACCGCCCTCGGTGAGCCTGCGCGACGCACGTGAAGGGTCGGCCCCCTGGTCGGCTTTTGCCTGCGATCCGGCCGTAGGACGGTCGCAGGAGATAGCTTGCTCCGCGACGCGGCAAGGAGTCCGTACGCCACAACTTGCTCCCAGAGGGCATCAGGCGGGCCCCGACCGCGCCCCGCTCCCGGCTGCCCGCCAGTACCTCGCGCGGGCGTCGGCTGCGTGCCCGACGTCGAGTTGGTCGGCGACGTTCGGCTAGTTCCAGCGGGCGTGTGCCGCCTTGAACCTCGTAGAGAAAATCTGAACGCGCACCCCGAGTCTGCCCGGCACGGCGGGTCAGCGGCCCCGCTTGGCGCCGCCTGACTCCAGGGCCTCGACGCGGCCACGAAGGTCGGCAATCTGCTGAACAGCGTCGATCAGTGCCCGCTCCAGCGCATCGACGCGGGCCGCCGTCCCGCCGACGGGTGCGGTCGCCTCCGGACCGCCGAGGTCATCAGCGCTGTCGGGGTGGCCGTGGTGGGCGGCAAAGGCGCCCTTGCCGGGGCGGGAGACCGCCCACCCGTCCTGCTTCAGCAGGGCCATGGCTTTCTGCACGGTCAGACTCGACGCCCCGAATTCCCGCATCAACGCAGCCTGCGTCGGCAGAGCGTCCCCCGCCCGCAGCCCGCCCGAGCGGATCCGCTCCCGCAGCGCCTCGGCGATCACCTCGAACGTCAGCGGCACCCCGCCGGCCGCCGGCCTGCGCCCGCGCCGCGTCGTCACCACGCCCGGTCACCTCCCCGCTTTCCACGCCCTCTACCAGAAAAATCCGGCCCGTCCAAACCGGGAAACCGGCCCCACACTACCCGCGTCCCGCCACCCACAGAAAGGAATGAGGAGGGATGCACTTGAATGCGCCCGTGGGCCGATGTTAACGTCACGCACCCGCCGGTGATCACCACCGCGCCCGCGCCGACCAGGCCCCGCCTGCCCCGGCCTCCGCGCCCACCTTCGAGGCGCCCCGTTCCCCTGTGAGCCGATCACCTCGGCCTGCCCACCGTCACGTCGTGCTGCTTCCGTACTCCCACCGAAAGGCCCTGTTCCGCATGCCCTCACAGCTCCAATTCCCGTACCCCGCAATCATTCCGACCGCCTCGCGCCCGTCGCAGGCGTTCACCACGTCGAGCGGCTCGGCGGACGTCACCGCCTCGACGGCAAGGCGGTCGACGCTGGAGCGCCGCGCCAGGTTGACCGGCAGGCTGGCGAAGCTCGCCGCCGCCGGACACCTCGCACCCCTCGCACGACAGATCAGCACGCTAGGCGGATGCGCGCACCCGGTCCGCCTCACCGGGCACCGAACCCGTCTGGACAGCGCGACTGGCGAGATCCTCGACCACTTCGACTCCGGCCGGCTCCCGGCGGGCGAACTGCTGGTCCGCCGCGGCAACCGCCGCGTCACCCGCTGCCCCGCCTGCTCCACCGTCTACCGCTACGACACCTACCAACTCATCGCCGCCGGACTACGCGGCGGCAAGACCGTCCCCACCAGCGTCGCCGCACACCCCCGCGTGTTCGCCACCCTCACCGCACCCGGCTTCGGTCCCGTCCACAACAAGCCGGACACCGGCCGCTGCCACTGCGGCCACACCCACTCCGACGACGACCCGCTCCTCGGCACCCCGCTCGATCCCGACCGCTACGACTACGCGGGCGCGGTCCTGTGGAACGCGCACGCCCCGGCCCTGTGGACCCGCTTCACCACCCACCTGCGGCGGGAGATCGCAAAGGCGGCGGGGCTGACGCAGCGGGCCCTGCGCCACTACGCCACGCTCTCGTACGCCAAGGTCGCCGAGTACCAGAAACGCGGCCAGGTCCACTTCCACGCCGTCATCCGCCTCGACGGACCCACCGGACCCGCCAGCACCCCACCCGCCTGGGCCACCACCCAACTCCTCGACCACGCCGTCCGCGCCGCCGCCACACGCACCCGCGTCCATCACGCAAGTCAGCCGCAGCCGTCCGCCGAGGATGCGCCCGGGCCCCGGGAGACCGGCCGGGGCGGGCGGTCGGTGTTCCAGTTCGGTCGGCAGATCGACGTCCGGCCGATCCGCAGCACGGACTTCACCAGCGGCGGCCCGGTCACCGAGCGGCACGTCGCCGCCTACATCGCCAAGTACGCCACCAAGGGAGCCGAGACCACCGCCGGCACCCTCGACCGCCGCCTCCGCTTCCTCGCCGAACTCGCCGGCCACGACATCACCGACCACGCCCGCCGCATGATCCACACAGCCTGGCACCTCGCCACCAGGCCCCAGCACGCCCACCTACGCCTGCGCCAATGGGCCCACATGCTCGGCTTCCGAGGCCACTTCTCCACCCGCACCCGCCGCTACTCCACCACCCTCGCCTACCTCCGAGCCGAACGCGCCGCCTGGCGAACCGGCCGACCCGACGCCCAGACCCCCGCGCCAGCGTCGGCGGAGACGCAGGCCGGTCAGACGGACGGCAGTCCGGTCAGTGACCGCGCCGGACACTCCACTGACCTGGCCGCCGGTCACCGACTCGGTCACGGCAACATCGCCGGTCAGCGCATGGACTCGGACACGACGCTGGTCATCTCCCACTGGCAGTACGCAGGAACCGGCCTCCTGCCCGAATTCGCCCACCTCGCCGGCCTCCTGGCCGCGACGCGGCGGACCGGACCCGAGCAACCGACCCGAACCCGACGCTCGAAGCGCTCCGGTGACCGCTCCAGCGACCGCGCCGGTCACCCAGTCGGTCACTCCACTGATCGGCTGACCAGTGCTGTCCGGGCAGGGGCCGTCGCGTGACCGCCGGCACGGAACTGCTGACGGTTCCCCAGGTCATGGCCCGCCTCCAGCTCGGCCGCACCGCCGTCTACGACCTCATCCGCACCCGCCAGCTCGCCTCGATCACCCTCGGCCGCGCCCGCCGCATCCCCGCCCACGCGCTCGCCAACCTCATCCGCACCCGCCTCGACCAGGAAGCCGCCTGATGACCACGCCGCGCCCCGCCTCATCCCGCCGGACCCGCTCCCGCGCCAACGGCGACGGAACCGTCTACCAGCGCAAGGACGGCCGTTGGGAAGCCGCCGGGTATGTCCTCGCCCCTGGCAACACCCGCAAGCGCGTCCGCGTCTACGGCACCACCCGTAAGGAAGCCCTCGCCAAGCTCACCGAGAAGATCGCCGCCAGCGACCTCGGCCTGCCCGTCGCGGCAGCCGACAGCACCGTCAGCGCGTACCTGACGTACTGGCTCAACGGCGTCGCCGTCCACCAGATACGGGAGAACACCCACACCCGCTACGCCACCTGCGTCCGCCTACACCTCATCCCCGGCCTCGGCGCCAAGAAGCTCGCCCGGCTCACCGCCCGCGACGTCCGCACCTTCCTCGACGGACTCCGCGCCACCTGCCAGTGCTGCGCCCAGGGAAGGGACACGGCCCGGCGGCAGTGCTGCGCCATCGGCCAGTGCTGCGACAAACGGCTCTCTCCGCTGACCGTGACTTACGTCCACTCGGTCCTCAAGGCCGCCCTCGAACACGCCGTCCGCGATGACGACCTGCCCCGCAACGTCGCCCGGAACGTCAAGACCACCGCACCCCGGCCCAGGCGCTTCCGGCCCCTCACCGCGGCGGAGGCCCGCCAGTTCCTGCAAGCGGCTCGTGCCGACCGGCTGCATGCGCTGTACGAACTCGCTCTGCGCACCGGGCTCCGCAAAGGCGAACTCCTCGGACTGCGCTGGGAAGACCTCGACCTCGATGGCGGCACCGCGAGCGTCCGCCGCTCACTCCAACGCACCCCGAGCGGCGGTCTGACCGCCCTGCCCACCAAGACCCTCGCGTCCGAACGCCGCATCGCCCTACCGACCGAGTGTGTCCACTCGCTGAAGAGCCACAGGCAACGTCAGGAAGCAGAACACAAGGTGGCTGGGGTGCGCTGGAAGGACAGCGGGCTCATCTTCGTCACGCCGACCGGCGGACCGATCGACCCGGCCAACATGACCCGGCGCTTCGGCCCATTCCTCGACCGGGCCGGGCTCCGCCGCATCCGCTTCCACGACCTGCGCCACTCGACCGCGACCCTGCTCCTGGAACAGGGTGTCGACCTCGTCGTGATCAAGGAACTTCTGGGGCACGCCCACATCGGCGTGACGGCCGGCGTCTACGCACACGTCCGAATCCGCCTCCAGCGCCAAGCCATCGACACACTGAAGTCTTCTCAGCAACGTGACGGTTGCGGTGCGTGATGATGCCGGACGGCGGGATGGTGACTCGGTGTCAGACATGAGTGAAGCCCCTGGTAGGAACGGGTCTGCGAAGATCACGTTCCGTACAACCAGAGGCTCCACGTGGCGTCCATTATCACCTACACCGCCGTGCTCGATGTCCGCAGGGCGACCGCCGAGCATCTCGCGAAGCTGCTGCGCGGGCACCGCGAGCAGCTCGGGACCCGCAAGGGCACTCGCGCGCTGGGCGTCTTCAAACAGGCGGTACTCGTGCTGCGCTGGTTCGTCGACGGTACCCGGCTGGTCCAACTCGCCCGGGACAACGGCATCTCGGTACCGACCGCCTACCGCTACCTGCACGAAGGGCTGACGGTGCTCGCCGGCCACGCGCCCGATCTGTCCAGCGCGCTGGAGAGGGCGGCGGCGGCCGGGTACACCCACCTCAATCTGGACGGCACGGTCATCCGCACCGACCGCGTGGCTGCCGCCGGCCCCAACGGCGCGGACCTGTGGTGGTCGGGCAAGCACAAGCACCACGGAGGAAACGTGCAGGTCATCGCCGCCCCGGACGGCTGGCC
>NZ_NEUB01000860.1 GCF_002910825.1 Streptomyces sp. SM1
TCCCGCCGTCCCTCGGCCGCTGGCGCCTGTGGGAGCAGTTCGCACTGCGCGGCCCCGGCTTCCCGGCCGACGGGGTGCTACGGCTGGCCCCGCCCGGACTGGCCGAGGCCGCCGACAAGTTCGAGGTGGACGCCCCCCTCGACGGCGCCCGGTGGGCGGATTTCTCCCGCCTCTTCGCCGACGCCGCCGTGGAGAGCGCGCACACCCTCCAGGACATCGCCCGCACGCCGTCCTTCCGCGAAGCCGTGGCCTGGCAGAACCGTCCGGTGCTCGCCTCGGGCATCGCGCCGTTCCTGCGCTGGACGCCGGGTGTGGACAAGCGCAGCAGCATGCCCCGCCAGCGCGAGGAACTGGTCGCCCACTACTGGCAGCGGTTCTGCGTGAAGAACGACACCATCGGCTTCTTCGGTCCCGTCGGCTGGGGCCGCTGGGACGCCGCGACGTCCGGGATCGCCCTCGGCACGGGATCCGGACTGGTCGCCGAGTCCACCGTCTACTGGGCGAGCTGGGGCATCGACGCGCTCGCCAGGACGCTGGACGCCGACCCCGACCTGCGGGAGTGGATCGCTCCCCGCCGGGTGCCCTTCGTCACGGTGGACGGCGACCGGGTCCGCATGCCCGGCAGAAGGCCGGTGGCTGTCCCCGCCGAGACCGCGGCCGTCCTCGCCCTCTGCGATGGCGTCCGCCCGGCGCGGGCGATCACCGCCGCCCTCCCGGACCACGACGTGCCCGCCGTACTCGCCGACCTGGTCGCCCGCCGCTGGGTGACCTGGCGCCTGGAGGTACCTGCGGGCACTCACCCGGACCGGGACCTGCGGGCCTGGCTGGAGACCGTCGACGCGCCCGGGCCGCGCCGCCGGGGGATCGCCGCGCTGGACCGGCTGGAGGAGGGCCGAGCCGCGGTGGCGGCCGCACGCGGCGTGGACGCGCTGGCCGGCGCCATGGCCGACCTCGAACAGGACTTCACCGAACTGACCGACACCGCCGCCGTACGGGAGAAGTCCGCGTCGACCGCGCCGTGCCGTGCGCTCGTGTACCACGACGCGCGCCGGTCCGCGACGGCCGGCCTCGGCCCCGAGGTGCTTCAGGCGCTGCGCCCGCTCCGGCTGCTGATGGACAGCACCGGATGGCTCACCTCACGGCTCGCCACCGCGCTGCGGACCGGCATGCGCCCGGTGTACGAACGCCTCGCCGCCGAGGGCACGGTCGACCTGGCCACCTTCTGGTTCGCGTGCCTGCCGGTGCTGCACGGCCCCGTACGCGCCACCGCGGGCGAACTCCAGGAGGAGTTCGCCGCCCTCTGGCGGCGCATCCTCGCGGTCCCCGCCGGCACCCGGCGCGTCGAAGTCCGCTCCGCGGACGTCGAGGCAGCGGTGCGGGACGAGTTCCCGGGGTCCGGCGGCTGGACGGCGGCCCGCTACCTCAGCCCGGACATCATGATCGCCGCCGACGGCGCCGAAGCGGTGGCCCGCGGCGACTTCACCCTCGTTCTCGGCGAACTCCACCTGGCCGCCAACACACTGGGCGCCTCCCTCTTCACCCACCAGCACCCCGACGTCGGCGAACTGATCCGTCTCACCGACCGGGACCAGCCCGGCCCGCGCCTGCTGCCGCTGCTCCCCAAGGAGCACCGCGCACGCCTGTCCACCCGGGTCCGGCACACGCTGATACGGCCCGAGGACTACCAGGTCGCCCTCACCGACTTCACAGCCGACCCCACCCGCCCCCGGGCCGTGCGCAGCGCCGACGCGGTCGTGGAGGAGGACGGGGACGACCTCGTCGTCCGGCTGCCGGACGGCGCGAGGTTCCCGGTGACGGATGTCTTCTCGCACGTCCTGACCACCCTGTCGATGGACCTCTTCCGACTCCTCCCGCAGGACGACCACACCCCGCGCGTCACCCTGGACCGGCTGGTGGTGGCCCGGGAGACCTGGCGACTGCCCGCGGCCGAAGCCGACTTCGCCGACGACAAGGACGAGGCCCGCCGCTTCGTCCGCGCCCGCCGCTGGCGCACCCGCCTCGGCCTGCCCCGCTACGCCTTCGTCGTCTCGCCGACCGAGTCCCGGCCGTTCTACGTCGACTTCGACAGCCCCGTCTACGTCACCATTCTCGCCAAGGCACTGCGCCGTCTGGCCCGCCGGGACCCACAGGGCACGGTCACGATCACAGAGATGCTGCCCACCCCGGAGCAGACCTGGCTCCGCGACGACGAGGGACGCCGCTACACCTCGGAACTGCGCTTCGTCGCGTTCGACACGGAAACAGGCTGACCGCGGCCGCTTCCCGGCGTGCGGGAGCACGCCGGCCGGGTCGCCAGGAGCGGGCGGTGCGTCCCGAGCACGGAGACGGGACCGCCGCCCCCGCCGACCACCGACGCCACCGGCCCGCGGACACGCTAACCGGTGACCGCGTCGCGCGGCTCGCCGACGTCGGCCAGGGCTTCGGCGGCGCGTTCCCGGTGGACGCGGAAACGACGCAGGTACGACCGTGCCATCGGACCCGGCGGGACGCCCCGGGCGAAGGCGCGCATGTTGCGCTCACCCGTGTTGTATCCGAGGGCAAGGAGTTCGTCGCGGGTGTACCGGCGCACGTGCCGTCCCGGGAGGCTCCGGTCGAGGTCCCTCAGGTGCAGGGCAGCCGCGCGGATGGCGAACCCGGGGTTGTCGCGCAGGTCCTGCCACCGCCCCGGCAGGCCGTGCGTCCGCCGGACCCGCTCGAACGTCGCCCGGTGCATGTTGGCCACGCCGAAGGACGCCCCAGGTTTCCACCACTGCCACAGCCGCTCCAGCAGGGGATGGTGGGGCTTGTACGCCTCGTTGTGGAGCACCGTCATCACGAGCAGGGGGTGCACTCCGGCCTCCCGGGCGGCGCGCTTCACGACTGCCGCGTAGTCGGCCGGCGCGTACTCGCCGGGACGCAGCGGTGGCGTCCGGGCGTCCTCGCGGTCCCCGGTTCCAGCCCCTCGCACCGCCGCCGACACCGACTGTTCGGCCATGGCGACCACCTCTCCTCCGTACCCGACGCGCCCTGGGGGTGCACGTGCCCCCGCGGCCCCGCACCAATCCGGTATGTCTCCGCAGCCCGCTCCGTGGTCGCACAACCGGGGGGCAGGTGCTGTTCGCGAAGCTATCCAGCACTCGGGCCCAGCTCGAAGCGCTGTGGCAAACTGCCTGGCTCTGCCCGGCCCCCGCGGTCCCCAGCCCGCGGACGAGCACGCTGCCTGACCGGAACCAGCCTCCCGCCGAACTCCCCGTCGTCGGATGCGCCGGGCCGAGAACGCCGCCGCTTCCCCTGGGTGCGAGCAGAACTCGCGGCCGGGGTGGCGGGGTCACTTGGATTCGAGGTGTCCCAGCGGGTGGCCGCCCGTGAGAACCGTCTGGGCGTTTCTCCAGTCGATGAGGTCGACGCCGGTGACGTGGCGCAGGTAGGCGAGGGTGACCTGCTGGACGAGGGTGACACGGTCGGGGTTCTCGTCGGTGGTCTCCGCTGCCAGGTAGCCGGAGATGCCGCCGAGGAAGTGCCCGCCGCCGCGGACGGTCAGGAGGCTCTTGTTGCCGCGGCTGAGGGCATAGGGGTCGGCCGTCCAGGCAGGGCCCCGGGTGGAGAGCGGAAGGTCGTCCTTGTCTCCGGCGACGACGAGGCCGGGGGCGGTGATGTGGGAGAAGTCCTGATCGCGCAGCCAGGGAAGGTTGTCGTGGGCGAAGGGGGTCAGCTCGTCGCCGCCCCTGCCCGCGGTGGCCAGCTGGATGCTGGCCATGACGCGGGAATCGGACAGGTCCTCGGCGGCACCGGTCTGCGGGTCCGTCACGCGCAGGCCCACCAGGATGCCGGCGGTCTGGCCGCCGAAGGAGTGCCCGGCCGCGACGACGCGGCTGTGGTCGATGCGACCCGCCAGGCCCGGCACGCTCGTCTCCAAGGTGGTGAGCTCGTCGAGGATGCGCCGCATGTCCTGCACCCGGTAACGCCACATCCGGGGCCGCGAGGGTCGTCGGCTGAGAGGTCGAGTCGCTCGGAGTCCAGGTGGGTGGCCTGGAGGACGACGAAGCCGCCGGATGCCCAGTGGTCGACCAGCGGAGCGTAGCCGTCCAGGTTCGAGCCGAAGCCGTGGGCGAAGAGCACGACGGGCAGGCTCGTGCCCGTGATGGGCGCGGTGATGCGGACGTGCAGGTCCTCGCCGCGCTGCGGTGAGCTCAGCACGAGCGGCCTGACGGATACCGTCGCAGTGGGGGCGGGGCCGGTGATGTGGTGCGTGGTCATGCGTGTGTCTGCCTTTCAGGAGTCAACGGGCCGGGGGAGGCGGAAGAGGCGTCCGGCACTGAGGTGGCCGAACTCGTCCCGGCCGCGCTCGTCGAGCAGGGCATGGTCGACGAAGGCGCGGGCGCCCCCTGTCCGCCGCCGAACGCGCCGCGGGAGCCGGCGCCGCCGAGACCACGGCGCACGTGACCGTCGCCAGTTGAGGAGGCGCCGGCCTCGTCGACATCGAGCGGTGTCCTCACTCATGGACACTCCGTTCGTCGTCCGACTCGTCCCGATACGGGAGCCAACTGGATCGTTCGCCCACTGACGGGCGCCTGGGCTACGGTAAAACTTGACGTCGGCGTAAAGGGCAAGCGCGTGTGACGCGAACATGCAGGAAGGGGCGTGAATGCGGATCGGGGAGCTCGCCCGCCGTACGGGCGTCACCACCCGGGCCCTGCGGTACTACGAGGAACAGAACCTGCTGACCGCTGAGCGCAGCGGCAGCGGTCAGCGCCACTACGCGGAAACCGCCGTCGACCGGATCCACCTCATCCGTCAGCTGTACGCCGCCGGACTGAGCAGCAAGGCCATCGCCGAGCTGACGCCCTGCGTCATCGACGGCGCGGCCACCCCTGAACTCCTCCGGCGCCTGGCCGCGGAACGCGACCACCTCGACCGGCGCATCGCGGATCTCATCCGTACCCGGGACAGGCTCGACTCCGTCATCGACGGTGCCTCGTCCAACATGCGCACCGGCGCCCCCTGCCCACGGGACGCGACCGCGTAGAAACTCCGCCGGAAGGAGAACGTTCGCCGGTACCGCGACCGCGGAGGGGCCCGTGAGCAGCGTGGCGTGGCACGGATGCTGCCTCCCCCGCGTGCTCGTCGGCCCCCGGCGGCCGTCTCCTGCCCGCTGTCGCAGCTCCGGCCTACCGCGCGGCAGCCGAAGCTTCGGGGCGTGGGTCGATCGGCGTGAGCACGCCGAGGCGGTCCTCGATCTCCTGGGCGGCGGCCAGGCACAGGTCTTCCCGGAACGCGCGCCCGATGATCTGCACGCCGGACGGCAGTCCGCCGCCCGCTCCGGTCGGTACGGCGACCGCGGGCACGCCCACGAAACTGGTCACCGTGCACAGGCGCATGCCCCCGGCGACCCGTTCCCGTCCCGCTTCATCGCGTGATTCCAGGCCCGGCTCCACGGGCGGCTCGGTGAACACCGGTCCGAGCAGCAGCGGGTATGCGTCGAGGAACTCCGCCCAGGAGCGGCGGATGCCGAGCCAGGTCCCCATGAGCCTCGTGAGCTCTGCGGCGCTCGCGGGCGGGGTCTTCTCCATGGCCATCCGGATGTAGCGGTCGCCACCTTCGCCGAGCAGCTTCCGCACTACCGGCCAGGTCGGCGCGAATTCGGTCACGGTGATCCGGCCGTAGGCCTCGAGTGCCTCGCCCAGCCGCGGAACGTCCTCCAACTCCTGGACGCCGTAGCCTGCGTCGCGCAACGCGTCCGCTGCCGCCGCGAGGGCCCCGCGGACCGCGGGGTGGACGCCGTGGCCGCCGGGGTCGGCGACAAGCGCGACCTTGACCGGCCCCGGCAACGGATCGCCGTAAAGAGGCACGGGTACGGCCCGCGGGTCCCGCGGATCGGTCCCGGCCAGCGCCTCGTATGCCAGCCGCAGGTCGGCGACGGTGCGGGCCAGGGGCCCGTCGGTGACGAGCATCTGTGAGGCCGGCCCCGGGTCGTCCGGGCCGAGGACACGGTGGTCGGCGGGGAACCGCCCGGTGGTCGGCTTCAGCCCCGTCACGCCGCAGAACGAGGCCGGGATCCGTACGGATCCGCCGGAATCGTTGCCGAGTCCGAGCGCGGCCATGCCGGTGGCGACGGCCACTCCGTCACCGCCGCTGCTGCCGCCCGGGGTCCGGCTCCGGCACCACGGGTTGACGGTGTCGCCGAACAACTCGCTGCGGGTGTGCATCCCGGCCAGGACCAGGGTGGGTATGTTGCTGTGGCCGATCGGTATGGCACCCGCCGCGCGGAGCCGGGCCACCGGGGGTGCGTCGGCCGGAGCCACCAAGTCCCGGAAGCGTGCCGTTCCGAGTGTGGTCGGCACGCCTTCTACAGCGGTGGTCTCCTTCACCGTGAACGGCACGCCGGCCAGCGGCCCGAGTTCTCCGCCCGCTGCTCGCTGCCGGTCCGTGTGTGCCGCGGCCTTGCGAGCTCGCTCAGCCAGCAACTGCGTGACCGCGTTGAGCTGCGGGTTGATCTCGGCAATGCGTTCCAGGTGGCTGTCGACCAGTTCGACCGCCGAAACCTCTCCGTCTCTGACCGCCTCCGCCTGGGCGGCGGCCGTCCTTGCCCACAGGGCGTTCTGCCCGATCATCGTGTTCCCCTCCCGCATTGCCGAAGTGCTTGGTTCCGCACCCTAACCCGAAAGCGATACGATCGTATTGGAATAAGGAGGCTGAACGGGCATGCCCAAACAGGTGGACTACGAGAGCCGACGCCGCCGGATCGCCGAGGCCGTCTGCCTCCTCGCCGACGAACACGGTCCGGAGGGAGTGAGCATGCGCGACGTCGCCGCCCGCGCGCAGGTCTCACTGGGCGCCGTTCAGCGCTGCTTCCGCAGCAAGGGGGAGATGCTCCTCTTCGCCGTCGAGTACGTCGGCGACCGCGTCACCGAACGCGTGAGGGCCCGACTGGCCGCGAGCCCGGCCCAGTCGGCCGCCACCGCCCTGGGTCACGCGGCCGACGAGATTGCCCTGCTCCGCGAAGAACACCGCGCCGAAGCGCGGATCTGGCTCGCGTTCGTCGCCCAGGCCGCTGTCAGCGAGCCACTCGCCGGCCCGCTGAGAACCAGCTACGCGGCCCTCCAGAACCTCCTCGCCCGCCTCGTCACGGAGGCCATCGGGAGCGGCTCGGCCGACGAAGGCGCTACGCCGCCCGACCCGCAGCACGAGGCTCGCACCCTCCTCGCCCTCGCCGACGGCCTCACCACCCATGTACTTCTGGGCCACTTGACCGCAGAAGAAGCCGAGGAAGTCCTGCACGCGCATCTGGCCGGCCTCTGGGAACGCCTCGGCGCCGCCCGCCGCTGACACTCAGGGCACTCATCGCCTCGCGCCTACCGTGTCGCCGGTGCCCCGATCCGCACCCGCGCGGCGGTCGACGACCACCTGTCAGCCATCATGCGTGACGCCGTCACCGCGGCTGTCATCAGCCCGCCGGCCGTCCCTGGAACACCTCCGGTGACGCCGCAGGAGGTGTCCTTCCCCTCCATGGACGGTCTGTCGCTGGAAGCCTGGTACATCCCCTGCGAGGGATCGGACAAGCTGATCATCGCCAACCATCCCCTGTGGTTCAACCGCTACGGATTCCCCGCCCACCTGGAGCCCTGGAAGTCGATCGGGGCAAGTACCGGCAACGACTTCGAGGTCGACTTCGTGCCCGACTACCGCATCCTGCACGAGGCCGGATACAACGTCCTCACCTACGACATGCGCAACCTCGGCCACAGCGGAACCGGCAACGGCGGCATCGGCAGCGGCGGCCGCTTCGAGGCTCGCGATGTCGTCGGCTCTCTGCAGTACGTGCGCGCCCGCGAGGACCTCAAGGACATGACCATCGACCTGTTCAGCCGTTGCCAGGGTTCGAACGCGACCATGTTCGCCATGCAGAGGCACCCCGAGCAGTTCGAAGGCGTGCGCTGCATCGTTTCCCCGCAGCCGCTGTCGGTCGGCGTCACCGTGCAGCGCACTCTGGAGATGCTGGGTCTGCCTGAGCGCATCGCGGAGCTGGAGGAAAAGGTCCGCCTGATCGTCAGCTTCCCGTTCTCGGAGATGTCGCCGGTCGAGGCCGCCAGGAGCGTCACCATCCCCACCTTCCTCTACCAGGTCCGCGACGACCTGATGACTCGCCCCGACGACGTCCAGGCGATGTTCGACAACATCCCGGCCGAAGACAAGGAACTCGTCTGGGTCCACGGAACCACCGCCCGCTGGGACGGCTACCTGCACTTCCAGCGCGAGCCCAAGGAAATGCTGGACTGGTTCGCCACCCACATGAAGTAGCCCCCGGCCCGCAACAGCCGCACCCGGCGCCGATGTCATGCCGCACGCGGAGGTGTGACAAGCGGTGGGTTGAGGCGGGCGAAGCCTTCCTGGCGCTGGTAGGGGAAGTACGGGTAGGGCGCTGTCCTGCCGCTGGCCGCGTCGAGTCTCGCCGTCTGGTCGGGCGTGAGCGTCCAGCCGACGGCGCCGAGGTTCTGGCGGAGCTGGTTCTCGTCGCGGGCGCCGATGATGACGGAGGAGACGGTCGGCCGCTGCAGCAGCCAGTTGATGGCGATCTGCGGAATGCTCCTGCCGGTCTCCCGCGCGATCTCGTCGAGGGCGTCGACCACGCGGTAGAGGTGTTCGTCCTCGACCGGCGGGCCGTAGTCCGCGGTGCGGTGGAGGCGGCTGTTGGCCGGAAGTGACTGGCCGCGGCGGACTTTGCCGGTGAGGCGTCCCCAGCCGAGCGGGCTCCAGACGAGGGCTCCGAGTCCCTGGTCGAGTCCGAGGGGCATCAGCTCCCATTCGTAGTCGCGGCCGATGAGGGAGTAGTAGACCTGATGGGCGACATAGCGCGGGTGGCCGTTTCTCTCGGCGTTCGCGAGGGACTTCATCGCCTGCCAGCCGGAGAAGTTGGAGATGCCGAGGTAGCGGACCTTCCCGGCTCGTACGAGATCGTCGAGTGCGGACAGGACTTCCTCGATCGGCGTGCCGGCGTCGAAGGCGTGCAGTTGGAACAGGTCGATGTAGTCGGTGCCGAGCCGGCGCAGGGCGTCCTCGCACGCGGTGATCAGGCGCGAACGGGAGGAGCCCGCGTCGCCCGGGCCGTCGCCCATCGGCAGGCCGGTCTTGGTGGACACGATCACCCGGTCCCTGCGGCCTTTGACCGCCTCGCCCAGCACCTTCTCGGAGGCCCCGTCGGAGTAGACGTCGGCGGTGTCGAACATCGTGATCCCGGCGTCGAGGCAGATGTCCACGAGACGGCGTGCCTCTTGGGCGTCGGTGTTGCCCCAGGCGCCGAACAGCGGCCCCTGGCCGCCGAAGGTGCCGGCGCCGAAGCTCAGTGCGGGGACCTTGAGGCCGGATGCGCCCAGCCGCCTGTATTCCATGGCTGTTCCTCTCTCGTTGCTCGAGCTGGCTAATGGTTCTGCAGTTCCGTTAGTATGAGTCCCAACGTAGCAGGCGCGAGTAGTTAACGAAACTGGAGTCCCGTTATGGCGTTTGAGGGTGCGGATCCGGGGACCGTCCGTCCTGGTGGGCGCACGGCGCGGGTGCGGGCGTCGGTGCTGCGGGCGGCGGGGGACGCCCTGGCGGAACACGGCTTCGCCCACCTGGACCTCGCCGACATCGCCCGCCGCGCCGAGGTGGGCAAGACCACCGTCTACCGCCGCTGGGGAACGGTGACCGGCCTGGTGGCCGATCTGCTGCTGGACATGGCCGAGCAGTCACTGCCACGTACCGAGACCGGATCGCTGCTCGGTGACCTCAAGGCCAACGCCCGGCTCGTGCAGCGCACCCTGGCCGACCCGCGGCAAGGAGCGCTGTTCAAGGCGGTGATCGCTGCGGCCACCTGTGAGGCGAAGACGGCCCAGGCCCTGCACCGCTTCTACGACATCCGCGTCGAGGAGTGGGCACCCTGCGTCCAACAGGCCATCGACCGGGGCGAGGTGCCCGAGGGTACCGATGCCCACGAGGTGATCCGCGCCGTCTCCGCCCCCCTCTACTACCGCCTGCTGACCGGCAGCGGCCACCTCGACGAGGCCGCCGCGGACCAGGCCGCCGAAGCCGCCGTGGCCGCGGCACGTGCGGGGGCTTACCTCATTGATCGCTCCGAGTGCTGATGTCCTGACGCATTGTCAGTGGCTTCTGTCAGCATGTGCTGTTGTGCGGGAAGTTGTGACGAGGGGGAGGCTTGCATGCCTTGGGTACGGCCGTATGCGCGCTCGGGCGGGACACTGGTTCGAGGCTATTCGCTCCGGGTTCCGGGTGCCGGACAGGGCCCGATGATCTTCGGGGTGGGGGCCACAGCCGGGGAGGGTGGAATCCTGCGGCCGAAGTCCACGGTGCAGTATCCGATCCGGTGGGTGCGGTGACCCGGCGGCGGCGGCCGCCGACGCGGCGGCGTACGAGGCGGCCGAGCCGGCGGCAGCAGCAGCGGGACGCGCAGCTGCTCGTCCTCGCCGTGGTGGCGGCCGCTGTCGTCGGCCTGGTGGTGATGGCGGTCAACTGGCTGCTGGCGCACTGGTGGGTCCTCGTCGTGGTCCTGGTGCTCGCCGTGCTGGCCGGTGCGGGTTGGCTGTACAACCGGCAGCAGCGGACGCGGTGGGAGGTGGTGCGGGCGCAGGGCCTGCGCTACGGGCTTCCTCAGCTGGACGCACTGCACCACACGCGGTTCGAGGACGCGGTGCGGGAGCTGATGCAGCGCGACGGCTGCCGGGACGCACAGCGGGTCGGGGGCCGCGGGGACCTGGGCGCGGATGTGAAGGCCACCGATCCGTTCGGGCGGCGCTGGGTGATCCAGTGCAAGCACCGCCGCAACGGCGCTCAGGGTTCGGCGGTGGGGACGCCTGATCTGCAGGTGCTCAACGGCACGGCCCGGCAGGTGCACGGGGCGGACGTCGCGGTGATCGTCACGAACGGCCGGGTGACCGGTCCCGCGGTGACGTTCGCCAGGCAGCAGCGGCTGCACGTCGTCGACCGCCAGACGCTGGCCGTATGGGCGTCGGGCTCGAGTCCACTCTGGGAACTGCTGCGAGCGGTTCCGCCCCCGCGTCGTCCAACCCCTCTGAGCTGAAAGGGTGGGTTTGTACGGGCCTGCGAGCGGGTACTACGCCTGCGAGCTCCGCGTCCACGATGTCGTCGGCCGGAATGGTCATATCGCCAGGACGCGGCTCCCGCGGTGGGGAGACGGGCCGCGCCGTGGTGTCCGAGGGCTTCGCCGGGCCCGGTACGGACGGCGGTCCCGATGTCAGAACCGGGTGGCATGCTCTGCCGACATGAACGAACAGCAGTTCTGGCAGCTCATCGAGGCAGTCCGCAACCAGGTGTCCAGCCCGAACGACGGCGAGGATGTCGCCCGCCGACGCGTGCGGCATCTGCCACAGCGGAGGATCAGCTGGAGCGGGCTGATGCCCATCGGGTCGGGCGACGCCCCGATGACCGCCAGCTCGCCCCTGCCTCAGGCCGTCGACCGACGGTGCGCGGCCACCCTTCCGGCACCGCGCAGGACGTGCGGGAAACCATGGAGTTCAGCGTGCTGCACGGTATCCGGCCCATCGTGGAGGCCGTTCCGCTGAACGAGGCCGACGCGGCCTACCGGAAGATGCTCTCCGGCGCCGCACGCTTCCGCATGGTCCTCACCACCGGCTGACCCGGCCCTCGACGGCCGCGCACCGCGGCAGTCCCTCGGGCCGGCAAGCGTGGCCGTCCTCCCCGGCCGAGCCGGACCGGGCAGGACGGACGTGAGGCACGCCGTGCCCGCGTTCCGGATGATCACCGAGGTGTGGCTGCGCATCCTCGAGACCTACCGAGACAGACCGCACCGGCACGGCGTCGTGGCGGTGGTCCGAGGCATGCCGACGAACCCGGTGGCGACGATGACGCACGCGGACCGATGTCAACTGCTGCCGGACGGCGAGTCGTTGGCGCAGCCGGGAAAGCTCTCCCTCAAAGCCGCCGATCCCGCGGCCAAGGCCCGGGCGATCACGGGCACCATCCCGGCCGGTACCCACCGCCCCTCGCCCTCCAGACGCGCGCGGTCCCATCCACGACGACACCATGGACGACAGCCCCACCCGCCGGGACGGCCCGTACCGGCAAAGGCTCCCCGGCGATCCGGCACGCCTTGGTCGAAGTGCGTGCCAGAACCGGGACGGCGTCAGACACCTTGGTTTGCCAGATCATCGCGGCCGCAGCAGAGCTGGCCGGGCATGTTGATGCGGTGGCGGACCACGGTGTGTCCGCGGTCACCGGCCGGCGACCTCACGAACCCAGGGGGCAGCGCTGACGAGGTGAGCGGGCATGGTTCCAGCAGCCGTATGGTTCGTGGTGATTTATGGTGACTCCAGGAGTATGTACCTACCGGAGGTGCAATGATGCGCGCCGCGGCAGCGATGGTCTCCAGGGCTGTCAGCGTGGCGCTCATCGCCGCGGTTCCGGCTTGCGACCAGAGTGGGTCGGAGTCGTCGAACGTCCAGAACGGTGACTGCTCGGTCTCCGGAGAGTACGGGGAGTTCGACCTGTCACCCAAGACCGCGAACGCCCTCACGGTCAAGACGACCCTGCCTGCGCCCGGCTGGTGGAACGGTGACACGCCGGACTCCGTCACGAGCGGCTACGAGTACTGTATGGCGGCCAATATCGCCTACCGGGCCGGACTCGACCGGGTGAACGTGCAGAACGTCCCCTTCCCGGAGGTCGTGTCCGGCCGGACCAAGGACTTCGACCTGGCCCTGGCGCAGATCACGATCACCCCGGAACGGAGCGAGGTCGCCGAGTTCTCCCCGCCCTACCTCTCCTCCACCCTGGGACTGCTGATCAGGGACGGTGAGGAGATCAACGAGGACAACATCCGCGACGTCCGCGTCGGAGTGGCCGAGGGCACCACGGGCGAGAAGTTCGTTGAGAACCGCATCAAGCCGACCAAGCCGGTGACGGCGTTCGCCAACGACCCCGAGATGGTCACGGCGCTGGAGGAGGGGCGGATCGACGCGGTCGTCCACGACACGACGATCCTGCTGGCGTATCCCCAGCAGATGGAGGACGGTGTGCGTCTCGTGGGCCAGTACAGGACCGGCCAGAGTTACGGCGCCCTGTACCCGAAGGGGTCACCCGACAGAGAGGAACTGGACCGAATCATCAGGCAGCTGATCGATGACGGAACGCTCACCAAACTGTCGGCCGTCTACCTCGGGGCCGCCTTCGGCCAGGATCCGGTCAAGATCCCGTACCTCACAGTCGACGACGGCTCCTGAACGGGCTGAACGCGCCGAACGCGCCGAACGCGCCGAACGCGCGCCCCTCACGAGGATGAGCGACGGTCCCGCGTCCGCCCCCGTCCCCCTCACAGGTCCGCCATCAGGAAGCCGCTCAGGTCCCCGGCGGCACCGGCGTCCAGCGCCTGCTCAGCCCAGATGATCTTGCCTCTGTCGGTGTACCGGGTGCCCCAGCGGCGCGACAGCTGCGCCACGAGGAACAGGCCACGGCCTCCCTCGTCGGTGATGGCCGCGCGGCGCAGGTGCGGGGAGGTGCTGGTGCCGTCGCTGACCTCGCAGATCAGGCTTTCCTTGTCGCGCAGCAGGCGCAGGCTGATGGGGCTCGCTCCGTAACGGATGGCGTTGGTGACCAGTTCGCTGAGGATCAGCTCGGTCGTGAAGGCGGACTCGCCGAGCCCCCAGGACTCCAGCCTGTCGGTGGCCTCGGCGCGGATCCGGGAGACGGCGGCGGGGTCGTCGGGCACCTCCCACTCCCCGACCTGCTCCGGGTCGAGCAGCCGGGTGCGTGCGACGAGCAGGGCGATGTCGTCACTCGACCTGGTGCGCAGCATCGTGTGGAGCACGGTCCGGCAGGTGTCCTCCGGGGTGGCGCCCTCCGTATGGGCCAGTGCCTCCCTCAGCATGCCGAGCCCGACGTCGATGTCACGGCCTCGGGCCTCGATCAGCCCGTCGGTGTAGAGGACCAGTCGGCTGTCGGCGGGCAGCCGCAGTTCGGCCGTCTCGACCGGCAGACCTCCGCCCACGCCGAGTGGCGGGGCGACGGGGATGTCGGGGAAGGTCACGGAGCCGTCCGGTGTGACCAGCGCCGGACCGGGATGACCGGCCCGGCCGACAACGCACCGTCCGGACACCGGATCATAGACGGCGTAGAGGCAGGTGGCACCGGTGACGGCCTCGGTGTTCCCCTCGGCTGCCGCGTCCTGGTCGATCCGGGTGATCAGGTCGTCCAGGTGCGCGAGGAGCTCCTCCGGGGGCAGGTCCAGGGCGGCGAAGTTGTGCACCGCGGTTCTCAGGCGGCCCATCGTCGCGGCGGCGTGCAGCCCGTGCCCGACGACGTCGCCGACCACCAGGGCCACCCGCGCCCCCGGCAGCGGGATGACGTCGTACCAGTCGCCGCCCACGCCCGCCTGGGCGGGAAGATAGCGGTGCCCGACCTCCAAGGCGGACAGGTCGGGGAATGTGCCGGGCAGCAGGCTGCGCTGGAGGGTGACGGCCGTGGTGTGCTCGCGGGTGTAGCGGCGCGCGTTGTCGATGCATACGGCCGCCCTGGCGGCGAGTTCCTCGGCGGGGAACAGGTCGTCCGACTCGAAGGGCTCCTGCTCCGAACGCCAGAACTCCACGACGCCCAGCAGTTGGCCTCGAGCCTGGAGCGGTACTGAGATCATGGAATGGATTCCGTATTCGATGACCTTGCGGGTCTGCTCCGGGTCTTGGGCGCGCCATTCGTCGGCCATGGCGAGGTGCGGCACCAGGACCGGCCGGCCGGTGGTCATACCGACGGACACGGGAGTGTCGGGCACGTAGCGCAAAGGCGTTCCGACGGGGTCGAGGGGCACCTCCTCCCGGATGCCCGCGGCTGCGATGCGGCACATCGCCGAACGCGTCCCCGTGGGTTCATCACCATGCAGCACGGGTTCGACCAACTCGACGGTGGCGAAGTCGGCGAAGCGCGGGACCGCCACCTCGGTCAGCTCCTCGGCGGTGCGCTTCATGTCGAGAGTGGTACCGATCCGCGTGCTGGCCTCGTAGAGCAGTTGCAGGCGCCCGCCCGCCACCTCCGCTCGGCCCGCGAGGGCGCGCAGTTCCGTGGTGTCCCGGAGGGTGGCGACGACACCCCCCTTCGGGCCCACCGGTCGAAGGTTGACCGCGAGCAGGAGATCCCCGGCGAGGAGGACCTTGTCCGTGACAGCCTGGCCCGATTCCAGCAGTCCGGCCAGGGCCGGGCTCAGCCCGAGCGCGGTGACCGGCCTGCCCTCGGCCTCCGGCGGCAGTGCGAGCAGTCGACGCGCCTCGTCGTTGACCAGCAGCAGCCTTCCGGCACCGTCCAGAATGATCACGCCTTCACGCACCGCGTGCAGCACCGCGTCGTGATGCTCGTACATGCGGGTCATCTCCACCGGCAACAGACCGCGGGTCTGCCGCCGCAACCGCCCGCTGACCAGTGCCGACCCGCCCGCGGCCAGCAGCAGCGCGACACCGCCGGCGGTGAAGATCACCGGCAGTTGGTGCTGCACCACACTGGTCACCTTGTCCACCGTGACCCCCACGGTGACGAGGCCGACCGCGGTCCCCTCCTCGTCGAAGACCGCCACCGTGGAGTCGACCGCCTTGCCCAGACTGCTGTCGAACGTGGTCTGGTGGGGCTCACCTTCGAGCGCCTCGCCGTAGGAAGCGGAGACGTGCTCCCCGATCTGGTCCGGGTCCGGGTGGGTCCAACGGAAGCCGTATGGGCTCAGCGCGACGACGTAGTCGACGCCGGTCTTCTTGCGAACTGCCTCGGCATGGGGCTGAAGGGCCGCGGTCGGATCATCCCTCTGCATCGCCTCCGCGGTGCCCGGCGCCTGGGCGAACGACTCGGCCGCCACCAGTGACCGGTCGCCGGCCTCTTGGATCGCGGTGTTGCGGTCCTGGATCACGAGCACCACCACGGCCGTGGCGATGAGCACCAGGACGACCGCCAGCTGCAGCAGGAAGACCTGACCGGCGACGCTGCGCGGCTTCAGCAGGGACAGGGCGCGCCGGCCGGCCGAACGGTGACGTGCCCCCGGGCCGGCTTCCGGTGGTCCGACCTTCGGCGGCGCTCGGTCGTCCCGTCGGCTCACCGGGGCGTATGGCCGAAGCTTGCCCATCTCCCCAGTATCAGTGACCGGCCCGGTGCGCGCGGCTCAGGACGGACCCGCCGGGCGACACCGCGATGAGCAGGACTTTTGCCCGCCTGGGGAAGTGGGCGACGGAACAGGGAATCCGCCCCGTCGCCCGCCGCGGAGCGTCAGCTCTTGTCGAGGAGTTCGTTCATCTCCTCGATCTCGACGGTCTGCGCGGTGATGATGTCGTCGGCCAGGGTCTTGGCCGGCCCGCGCCGGCCCTTGTCCTTCTCGGTGGCGGCCATGTCCACGGCGCCCTCATGGTGCTCGATCATCATGGTCAGGAACATGGTGTCGAAGTCATGGCCGGAGGCCTCCATGAGCTGGTCCATGTCCTCGGTGCCCATCATTCCGGGCATGTCGGAGGAGCCGTCGTCACCGTGCCCACCGTGGTCCATCCCGGGCATGCTGGAGGGCACGTCCTCACCCCATGCCTTCAGCCACCCGGACATGGTCTCGATCTCCGGGGCCTGGGCCTTCTTGATCCGGGAAGCGAGATCCTTGACTTCGGCGGAGGACGCCCGGCTCTGGGCCATCTGTGCCATCTGGACGGCCTGCTGGTGGTGCGGGATCATGCCCTGCGCGAAGTCGACGTCCTGGTCGTTGTGGGCGCCGGCGGACTCCTCGGCGCTCGCCGGGGCGGATGTCTTTGTGCCGGATCCGTTGTCGGAGGAGGCGTCGCCGTTGCCGCAGGCGGCGAGGACGAGGGTGGCGGTCACAGCCGTGACGCCCAGGGCGGCACGGCGGACGAGGGAACGGGTGCTGGTCATGGGTGTACTCCTGCGAGGTACGAAGGTGGGCGCGCCGATCGGCGCGGGACACGGCTGAGCGCCGTATCCGCCCTGGTGGGGTGGGCACGGCTCGGCCTTGCCCTAGATGCGCAGGAGTTGCAGTTCGGCCAGGGTGGGTGGGGCCCGCCCGTTCCAGGGTGTGGCGGTGAAGGCGCCGGGCAGGTGATCGGCGGATGGGGCCGGATCGACGGGGTCGGGCATCAGCGGGGGCAGAACCGGACCCGCGCCGACCGCCCCGGACGCGCAGGTGGCATCGGCGTGCTGTGTGTGTCCGCCGCTGCTGTCGGCGCCGTGACAGATGAACTCGTCGGCCGTCCCCATACCCGCGTGTGTCGTGACGGCGGCGGAGTGATGTGGCGAATGGCTGCTTGTCGCGCCCGCGTCGGCAGGCCCGAGGGCGTGCATGCCGAGCAGACCGGCGAGCAGCCCGAGCAGCAACAGCGCACGCCACCGTCCGAAGGACGATCGCGTACGGCGGAGTTGCCTACGGGCTGTCACGTCCCTCATGTTACGGAAGCGGACTCGCTGCATGCAGGGCGAGAGGTGCGCAAGAGGAAATCGAGGCGCGCCACAGCTGGTCGAGCCATGGCGGTCGTCAGGGTGATCAAGCCGGTGTCGAACTCGGTGTCCATGGCGCTGACCACGGCGCGGAGATCTTCTGGAGGTGTCATGACTGGTGCGGACAGGCGTCGGCCGATCGTGGTGGGCGTCGATCCCGGAGTGGGCCCGGTCGTAGTCGGTGAGACGGGGCGGGACGACCGGTTCGGTCTCCTTGCGGATGGTTTCCCCGTGCATGGACGCTCCTCCCGGCACTGTCCCCTGATCTCCCGAGTCACCGAGCCTGGCTCCGGCCAAATCTCCGGACGCCTGTGGGCCGGGCCGTTCACGCCCGGCGCAGTGCGATCTTGAGGGCGCCGGAAGCCGCGCCGTGGGAGAACACCTCGTAGGCGTCCAGTACCCGGTCGAGGGCGAAGGTGTGGGTGACCAGGGGGGAGACGGGCAGACGCCCGAACCTCAGCAGCTGCAGCAGCCAGGGCGTGGAGGAGGTGTCGACCTGGCCGGTGCTGATCGTCACGTTCTTGCGCCACAGGGACTCGAGGTGCAGCGTGACGGGTCTGCCGGGCGTGCCGATGACGGCGATGTGGCCTCCCGTGCGGACGACGCGTGTGCACAGCACGAAGCCCTCTGGCTCGCCCGATGCCTCGACGACCACGTCGGCGCCGGGCCCGTCGTACAGGTCGGCGATCATTCTTCCCGGCATTTCGGCGGCGTCGGCGCCCATGCGGAGGGCCGTCTCCAGCCGGGCGTCGGACAGGTCCACCGCGATGATCCGGCGGGGCGAGTAGAGCCGCGCGATCGCCACCGTGGCGAGGCCGACGGGGCCCGCGCCCACCACGACGACGGTGTCCCCAGGCCCCACCTCTCCGTTCCGCACGCCGACTTCGTAGGCGGTGGGGAGGACTTCGGAGAGCAGGACCGCCTCGTCGGGCGGCAGGGTGGGGGGCCACCGGTGGGTGGAGTGGTCGGCGAAGGGCACCCGCACGAACTCCGCCTGGGTTCCGTCGATCAGATTTCCCAGAAGCCACCCTCCGCCCCCGCGGCACTGTCCGAACAGCCGGTCGTGGCACGGCCGGCAGTGGCCGCAGGCGGAGACGGACGACATGATCACCTGGTTCCCAGGGCGCAGGTGGTGGACGTCGGGGCCGATCTCGACCACCTCGCCGACCGCCTCGTGGCCGAGGACCGTGCCCGCCTTCACCTCGGGCAGGTCCCCGCGCAGGATCTGCAGGTCGGTGCCGCAGACGGTCGTCGTCCCGACGCGCACGACGGCGTCGGCGGGGTCCTCGATCGCCGGATCCATGACGGTGTCCCAGGAGATCCGTCCGGGACCGTGGTAGACGACGGCTCGCATGGTCACCCACTCCCTGGCGGCTCGGCCGGCTCTCTCCACCGTCGCCCCGGACGGACGCCTGGGCAACCGGGGTCCTCGGCCCGCCGACTCCTCAGGATCGTCGAACCCCTGTGGCCGGAAGGCGGGGCTCCGTCGCGCGGTGTTCACGGCCGGACGGGAGGGGGCGGCGCCGCGCCGATCAGAGAGAGCCAGCCGGTCAGCCCGGTGGGGTCGGCGGCCCCGCAGCGGAAGCCGACATGCCCGTCCGGGCGGACGGCCAGCAGACCACGGCCGGGGCTGTTCAACAGCCGCAGGACGGTCACCCGAGATCCGGCCGGCGTGTCCGGCGGTGGGGTGGCGTCACGTTGCAGCAGCAGGTGCACACCCGGACGGGCCAGCAGCCCGTGCAGCCGCTCGGCAGGTCCTCCCACGCTGACGGCCGCGTCGGGCAGGCGGTCTCCCGGGCGAGGAGCCCCCCGCAGGGGTGGCGTTCCCTCCACCGACAGGGGACTGCGCCGGTAGTTCACGCGTAGTTGGGAGATGATACGGATGGCCTCGGCGACCAGCCGTCGTCGGCCGAGGAGGACGGGGACGGCGGGGGCCGTGCGCGGAGCGGCCACCGCGCGCAGCCATGAGGGGAGCCGGTCCGTCGACGCCTCCGCCCAGAACGCGGTGTGCGTCAGGAGCAGCCGTCGATGGGCAGCCGCCCTGCGCTCCCTCTCGTAGGAATCAAGCAGTAGTTCGATATCGAACCCGTCTGCGGACCCGCCCCCCGATCCACTCGCCGCGAAGCCGAGCTTCCAGCCGAGGTTCACCGCGTCCTGGATACCGGCGTTCATGCCCTGGCCGGTGGCCGGTGAGTAGGTGTGGGCCGCGTCCCCCGCGAGGAAGAGCCGCCCCCGGCGGAACCGCCGAGCGAGAGCGCACTGCAGCGGAACCCGCGCCGACCACGCGAGACGCTCGATCCGTGTTGTCATCCCGGCGTCGATCAGGAAGCGCTGGAGTTCGGCCTCCGGGACGGCGGGGCCGGGCTGGCCGAAGTCCCGCCCGGCCCCGCCGGCGGACGCCCGCGTGGCCAGCAGCCGCCAGGTGGCCTGCTCCCCGAGCGGGAAGAGGAACAGCAGCCCTTGGCGTCCCGCGAACACCTGGGCGCCGGCACCAGGGGGCATACCGCCGAGGTCCAGGTCGGCGAGGACCACCTCTTCGGTGTAGGGCCTGCCGCGCCACCCGATGCCGGCGCAGGCCCGTACGGCACTGGCCGGGCCGTCGCAGCCGACGACGAACGGGTAGCGGATCTCCTCGACGCCCTGCCGCGAGCGCAGCACGGCACGCGCGCCGTCCCCGTCGTCGCGGGTGGTCAGCAGTTCGGTGCCCCGTTCGACCGCCACCCCGCGGTCGGCGAGCGCCCGCGTCAGCACCGTCTCGACGTCCGTCTGCCGCATGAGCGACAGATGGGGAAACGCCGTGTCGGGCAGCGCGAGGTCCGCGAGCCCGGCCTCGACGACGCGGGGGCCGAGACGCAAGCGAACCGCCGGGGCGGTGTCCGCCAGTTCCAGCAGGGCGTCCGTGACACCGAGCGGTCGCAGGACCTCCAGGGTCCGCGGGTGCACGATGAGCGCACGGGAGGGCCGGAACGGCTCGGGACGACGCTCGACGACCCGGACCCGTGCTCCGTGGGCGTGGGCCTGCAGGGCCAGGCTGAGGCCGGTCGTACCGGCCCCGACGACCAGGACGTCCACCGCCGTGGTCACGTCCCGGCCGCTGTGCGCCACCACGCGGAGGCCTCTGGCTCCGGGTCCTCGACGAGTCGGGGGTCCGCGATCACGTCGTCTCGGCGCAGCCCCGGCATGATCGCGTACCGGATCGAACCGGGCACGCTGACCAGCGCGAGGACCCGCCACAGGGAACGCGCGTAGTGCTCGGCGCGCCGCGGGCCGTCCCACTCGTACACGCCGCGGTAGCGGCCGCGTTCGTCGTGGGCCAGCCACAGCTTCGAGGTGAAACCGGGGAACCCGACGAACAGGGGGGTGTTCAGCAGGCTTTCGCGGCGGAACAGCGCGTGCGCGGGCCCGCGCACCAGGCGCAGCCGGAAGTCGACCATCAGCGTGCACGGGTCCTTCGCCAGGCCGCTGCCGAGGCGGGTCTCCCGGTAGACCCGGGCCCCGGTGCCGTCGGCGAAGTCCAGTCGCATGCCCACGTGCTCTTCCGGCAGATGGACCCGGTGCCGCGAGAGCAGCGCGAAGGTGGTGAGGAAGCACGCGGCCACGGCCCGCCACGCCTCTCCCGGGGCGAGTGGACCCTGTTCACCCATGGTGGCCTCCTCCGAGGAGCCGTGACGGGCCCGCGCCGCCGGACTCTGCCACGCAGGCCAGGCCGGAGTTCCCCGTACACCCCACCATGCGGCAATGCGCCGCGCCCCGCGAGACCTGGTGGCGCGGACCGGCCGTCGGCGATGGAGCCCGATGAGCGCCGGCGGGCACACCCGTCGCCTACTCATCCGGCGCATCACCACGAGTGGTTCCGGCGCCTGTGCGTCGGGGCTTCGCAGCTCACCCAGCCGAGGGCGAAGCGGCGGTTGAGGGCCACTTCACACTTGCACGCCGCCCGGCGGGCCGCCACCGTCGTGTAGTCCAGGAATCCCAGATCCACCGGCTTCTTCAGCTGGTAGGCGCGGTCGTCGGCGAAGAACACGATCGCGGTGTGCGTCTCGCACACCTGCGCGCGGCAGCGGCTCGCCGTCATGCCGACTGCTGGCTTGGAGCGGGGACGTGTCGGCCGCAGGCGCCTGGGGCGCCGTCATCCCGGTGGGGCCCGCTCAGTCATGGGGGACGACGACGGAGCGGCGTGCGTGACGGACGGCTGCCCGGGCCACGGTGCCCGGACGCGGCGCTGGGACGTACCGGCGTCCCTGTCGGCAGGCGGCAGGCGGCAGGCGGCAGGCAGAACTCTCGAGTGAGCATCGAGGACCACGGTGACGACTGGCCGCATGGCGGTGCCCTCCGTCTCGTAGGAAGCTGGAAGAGGGATGGATGACGGCGCCCGAGCCCGACGACGCGGATGGCCGGGAGGCCGTCGGCACGCCGGACGGGGGCGGGTTCACTCGTTCGAGGAGTACCTCAATCCCCTCCGCGACGCATGCGGATCGGAGGCGGGAGGCGGGAGGCGGGCGCGGCATCCGGCCGGGAGGAGACAGCGACGGTGACGATTCCCCTGGTGGTCGGCGTCGACGGGTCCGAGGCGAGCCTGGAGGCGGTGGACTGGGCCGTCGGAGAAGCCGTCCGGCACGGCGTCCCGCTTCACCTCCTGCACGCGGCGGCGCGGGACCGCGAGGCGTCCGACGTGATCGACGCCGCCTGCGAACGAGTCAGGAAGGGTGTTCCTACGGTGCGGTTGTCGAACGAGGTGCTGCACGAGGACGCGATCGCCGCCCTGCTCGGCAAAGGGCGCAACGCCTTCGCACCGGTACTGGGATCCAGAGGGTTCGGAGACCTCGCCGGAATGCTCCTGGGATCGGTCAGCCTCGCCGTGGCGGCGCGAGCGGACTGCCCGGTCGTCGTGGTGCGCGGCGCGGCGGAGCACCGTCATGCCCGCTTCGGGAGTGTCGTCGTCGGTGTCGAGGAGGGAGAGGGCAGCGGCACGTACAGTTCGCCTTCCGTGAGGCCCATGTGCGGCACTGCCGACTGGTGGCGGTGCACGCCTGGAGTGCACCGCTCTATGCTTCGGCCACACCACGGGCCCTGCCCTCGAACACCCCGGAGACCCGCTGGCGCTCGCCGGCACGGGTGCTCGACGACGCCCTGCGCGGCGCGTCGGAGCGGTACCGCGACGCCCCGGTGAACCGGCGGGTGATCGAGGGGTCGGCGCGACACGCCCTGCTGGGGGCGGCAGTGGAGGCGGACCTGCTGGTCGTCGGCGCCCGCAGACGACAAGGGCACCTGGGTCTGCAACTCGGATTGGTCAACCATGCGGTACTGCACCACGCGCCGTGTCCGGTCGCGGTCGTTCCCCGGATATGACCGGACGGGCGGAGACGGACCACGTCGTCGGCCGGTCCCTGTGGACCCGGAAGCCGTCCCCAAGGGGCCTTCGGCCCTGTGACCGGAGCCAGCACCGTCCCATGACGGGACCAGACGGCAGGGGAACCGGCCAGCGACCTGCTGGAGGCCGAGTCATGAGTGCATGGAATCCGCCGCAGGCGTCGGTCCGCTGCCACCGCGCCGGGAGCGCACCCCGAAAGGGGGTGAACTTTCTGCGACGTCCGTCCGACAGGTTCGGGTCCTGGTTCCGCGGCTTCCTGATGCTTGTCCTCGGCCTGCCGGTGGCCGCGCTGGGTGCGCGGCTGACGGCGTACGAGTCGTCGATGCGCACCGTGCAGACGCAGTCGGCCGAGCGGCACCAGGTGGAGCCCCTGCGGGCTGGCCGGCCGCCGGTGACGTGAGGACGAGCCGGCCAGGACCGAGGAGGCGACGCCGATGTCCCACACGATGACCACCGACCTTCCGGCGCCGCATCGAGGAACGGACGACGGAGGTCTCCACCCGGTCCTGGGGCGCCGGAACGAACCGTGTCCGGACCGCACGGATCCGTACCGAGGTGAGGAGGAAAGCGATGCCGCACACGACGGAGTGGAGGGTTCGACTCGATCTCTTCGAGGACGACGACGGGACCACGAAGGCGCACGTGGTACTGGACACCGGTACCACGGAGCTCACCGGTCAGGGGACCGCGCACTGTCATCCGGCGGACGCGAACGTGCCGGAGATCGGCGACGAACTGGCGGCCGGGCGGGCCCTGCGGAACATCGCCCAGCGGCTGCTGAACACCGCCGCGCGCGACATCGAGGGCATGGAGGCGCCGCGGCCCGGCCCCCGACAGGTCACCGGATGGCCCACGTGAACGACGGCCGACACGACGAGGCAGGAGAATCAGTCATGACACATCCCGTACGACACGGCAGGGGTGGGCTCTCGGTGACCCTGCGCGAGCTGGACGATCTCCGTACCCGGATGGACCAGCTCATGCACGCCGTCTTCCCCATCGGCGGGTATCCCGAACCCGGCACGGGCGAGCCGTGGGCACCGCTGGCCGACATCATGGACACCGAGGACGCCTACCTGGTGGAACTGGAGCTTCCAGGCGTGGACAAGGACCAGATCACTGTCGAGGTCGCCGAGGGCGAACTCGACATCCACGGTGAGATCAGGGAGAAGGAACACACCGAGGTGGTCCGAAGGCACACCCGCCGCACGGGACAGTTCGACTACCGCACGACCCTGCCGGCGAACTCCGACACCGAGCACGTCAGCGCTGACCTGACGAGCGGAGTCCTCACGGTGCGCGTCCCGAAGACCGAGACAGGGAAGGGACACCGCATCGAGATCACCGGCTGAGCCGGGGCGGCGCCGTCCGCCGGACCGCGTACCGGGTTCGGCGGGCGCGTGCCGTTCCCCTCCCCGGCGGGGCCACAGCCCCGGGTGTCTCCCGGCCGTCGGCGCCGGCCGTCCCCTCATGGAGCGGTGGGGGACCGCCGGGCGTCGTCGGTCCGGTACGCGAGGTGCTCGGCGACCGAGACCACGCCGTCGACGCTCCGGCACAGCCGCTCGATGACGGGGATCAGACTCCTGAACTCGACCGAGCCCCTGAGATCGACGCGTCCGTCGCGCACCTCGGCCGTCACCTCCGAGGGAGCCAGCCCCATCGTGCGTCGCAGCACGTCCTCGGTGATTTCGTCACGGATGGCGTCGTCACGGCGCAGGAAGACCCGCAGCAGGTCGCCACGGCTGACGATGCCCAGGAGCCGGTCCGTCTCGTCCACGACGGGCAGCCGCTTGACGTGCTGGGCCTCCATCAGGCGGGCGGCCTCCACCACACTCCACTCCGGACGTGCGCACACGGCGGGAGCCGACATCAGTTCCTCGGCGCGGGAACCCTCGGCCTTGGCCCGTTCCCATGCCTCCAGGTGCGGAACGGGGACCCTGCCAGACGGGTCGGCCTGGTCAGAGCTCTTGCGCAGCAGGTCCGCCTGGGACACCACGCCCATGGGGCGGCCCAGGTCGTCCACCACGGGCATGGCGGTGACGTCGTTCTCCGCCAGCAGCCTGACGATCTCCTTGAACGGCAGATCACGCTGTGCCTTGACGACATCCCGGGTCATGAGTTCCGCGACCGTTCGGTGCTGCATGTCGACTCTCCCGTCCGGATGGTGGCCGTCCGGCATCCGGTCGGCCTGGCCCGGCCCGCTCCCGCGGATGCGGGCCGGTCGTGCCGTGCGGCGGTGCGCCGCGCGTGGCACGTTGGATACAGGACCATTCTGAGGAGGGGGCGGCGATCATGCGAGCTCACCTCGGCGACCAACTCGTTGTCGAAAGCCGGGCGACCGGCGTCACCAGGCGCGACGGCGAGATCGTCGGACTCCACCACGAGGACGGAACACCCCCCTACGACGTGCGCTGGTCGGACACGGACGACGTGACGCTCGTGTTCCCGGGACCCGACGCACACATCCGGCACCTGGAGCACGGGCAGCCCGGGACCTCCCGAGGGTCTTCCCAGCCCGACACGGGTGAGGTGCCGGCCTTGTCCGAGGCCGCTCGGCCGCCCGGGACGTCCAACCCCGGCGACATCGGCCGACGCGTGGCCGTCGAACGCCACCGGCACGGGCTCAGCCGGGAGGAGACGGCCCGCCGGGCCCGTATCTCGCCGGAGTACCTGGCGTACCTGGAGGAACAGCCGGCCGAACCGACGGTGGCGACCCTTCTCAACCTGGCCGCCGCGCTGGACACCACGGTCGCGGCCCTGCGCGGGGCGGGAGCCGACCTGCCACCCGGTCAGGGCCACGCACTGCTGCATCCACGGCTGCGGGACCTCGGCCCGGAGGAATGCCGCCACCTGCTGTCCACCCACGGAGTGGGACGCCTCGCCGTGTCGGCGTCCGACGGCCGTCCCGCGGTCGTCCCGGTCAACTACGAGGTCGTGGAGGACGCGATCGTCTTCCGGACCGCGCCCGACTCCGTTCCCGCGGCGGCTGTCGGAACGGAGGTCGCCTTCGAGGTCGACCATGTGGACGAGGCCCTGAGCCGGGGCTGGAGTGTGCTCGCGGTCGGCCCCGCGAGCGTCGTCACGGAGCCCGACACCGTGCGTGGGCTCGTCCGGCGTGCGCACACCGAACCATGGGCGGGCGGTACCCGCGACATGTGGGTGTCGATCCGGCCCACACGCCTCACGGGCCGGCGCATCACCCCGGCCGATCGGTAGAGAAGCGCTCGTCGGTCGCGAACGACACCTCACGAGCGAGGGGCGTGGAGCCGTTCGCGATGTCACTCGTCAGGGCGCCGAAGACGCCGCTTCTGGCAACCACGATCGCCTTCCCTTCAGCAGGCCTCCGAAGCGGGAGCGGGCTCATACCGGGCCGATGCGACGGCCGCGGCGGCGATGCGAGGAATGGGGCCCCGCCCCTTCTCCGGCCGTATGACTCCACGATCGTGGCAGATCGGCGCAGGGCAACCCGGGCCGAGGCCTCCGTCCGCAAGCCGGTCCATGTGTCGCGACGGAACCCGTGCGGTGCGACGGTATTGACAGGGACTTCAAGGCAGTGGCCGGGCGGGAAGGTGGTGGTGACCGTGGAGTTGCCCCTGGTGGTGGGTGTCGACGGATCGGATTCCAGCCTGGAGGCGGTGGACTGGGCGGTGGACGAGGCGGCGCGCCTCGGGCTGCCCCTGCGGCTCGTCCACGCCTCGTTGTGGGAGCGGTACGAGGGGGGTCTCCCGTCCTTCGGGACCGGCCGTCCGGCCGAGGAGGTCATGGCGGAGCACATCGCCGCGTCCGGCACCGAACGCGCCCGGCTGCGCGATCCGGAGGTGAAGGTGTCGGGCGACGTACTGCCCGACGACGCCGTCTCCGCGCTCCTGCACGCGGCGCATGAATCCTCCGCCCTGGTCACGGGTTCCCGCGGCCGTGGCGGGATCGCGGGGATGCTGCTGGGATCGGTGAGCCTCACGGTGGCCGCCCGTGCCGTGTGCCCGGTGATCGTGGTCCGTGGCGGGGAGCGGAACCGGCAGGGCTCCTTCGGCCGGGTGGTGGTCGGCCTCGGCGACTCCACGGAGGGCTCGGCCGCCGTGCGGTTCGCCTTCCGCGAGGCACAGGCGCGCGGCTGCGCCCTGCATGCCGTACGCACCTGGCGCCGCCCCGACCACGAACACGTGGACCATCCCCTGATCGCGGACGATGCCGCCGGTGCCTACGAGGAGCGCGCCTCCACCCTCCTCACCGACGTGCTGCGCGACGCCGTACGCCATCACCCGCAGGTCGACGTGCGCCGGCAGGCGGTCGAAGGCCCTCCTCACAAGGTTCTTCTGGACGCTTCCTCCGAAGCCGACCTGGTGGTCGTGGGGGCGCGTAGGCGCCACGGCCACGTCGGTCTGCAACTCGGCAGGGTGGCACACGCCCTGCTGCATCATGCCGGGTGCCCGGTGGCCGTCGTCCCCCAACGGGTCTGATCCGGACGTGCGTCCCGTGCTCCTGCACATCAGGTGAGGGAGAAGGAGAGGGCGGCGTATGTCGGAGTGGACCTGGGAGTACCAGGGGTACGACCCGGCCGGCGAGCGGCTGCGGGAGTCACTGTGCACGCTCGGCAACGGCTGCCTCGCCACACGTGGCGCCGTGCCCGAGAGCAGGGCGGGACTGGTGCACTACCCGGCCACCTACGCGGCCGGAGTCTACAACCGCCTGGAGTCGGCCGTGGCGGGGCGGCGGGTGGTGAACGAAGACCTGGTGAACCTCCCGAACTGGCTGTTCCTCCGGTTCCGTCCGCGCTTCGCCGACGGATCGACGGGTCCGTGGTTCTCTCCCGACACGTGCGGGCCGCTCGACCACCGGCACAGTCTGGACCTGCGCCGGGGCGCCCACGGCGTCGGAGCCCCGTTCGTCCCGCCGCCGTGCCGTGCACCGGCTGGTGATTCCCGTCGCTCCGGGCCGGCCCGCCGTCGTGGACAAGACGGTGGCCCTGCACACCTCCCGGGACCGGGCGATCAGCGACCCGCTCGGCGCGGCGCTCGACCGGGTGGCCACGGCCTTCCCGGTACTCGTGGACTCCCATACCGCCGCCTGGGCGCGCCTGTGGCGGGGCGCGGACATCCAGGTGCCCGGGGAGGCGGGCCGTGTCCTGCGCCTGCACCTGTTCCACGTGCTGCAGACGCTGTCGCCGCACACCGCGGACCTGGACGTGGGGGTCCCGGCCCGCGGGCTGCACGGCGAGGCGTACCGGGGTCACGTCTTCTGGGACGAGCTGTTCGTGCTGCCGTACCTGAACCTGCACGTCCCGGAGGTCTCGCGGGCCCTGCTCGACTACCGCCACCGGCGTCTGCCGCAGGCCCGCCGCGCGGCCCGCGCGGCGGGCCGGACCGGGGCGATGTACCCGTGGCAGTCCGGCAGCGACGGCCGTGAGGAGACCCAGGAGCTGCACCTCAACCCTCGTTCGGGCCGCTGGCTGCCCGACAACTCCCGGCTCCAGCACCACGTCGGCTCGGCGATCGCCTACAACGTGTGGCAGTACTGCGAAGCCACGGGCGACACCGAGTACCTGCACACCAAGGGCGCGGAGATGCTGCTGCAGATCGCCCGCTTCTGGGCGGACAGCGCGGAGCCCGCCCCCGGCACCGGCCGGTACCGCATCCGAGGCGTGGTCGGCCCCGACGAGTACCACGAGCGCTACCCCGACGCCGACCGGCCGGGCCTGGATGACAACGCGTACACCAATGTCACCGCCGCCTGGGTCCTCGGCCGGGCCCTGGAACTGGTGCGGCGCCTCCCGGCATGGCGCCGGCAGGAGCTGTTCGAACGCATCGTCTCCAGTCCCGTCAGGCCGCGTTGCACCAGGTCCAGGGTTCCGGCCATGGCGCCGAGGTGGATGCCTTCGCCGGTCGTGCCGCCCTGGATGTCGGCGATGTCCGCCTCCAGGGCCTCGTGGACGTAACTCCACGCCTCGGCCCGTCTGGCCCGGGCGAGGACGAGGCCGTGGACGAGTCCGCTGAGGGTGGAACCGTGGCTGGTGCGCCGCAGGTAGTAGTCGACGGTCCTGTTCCAGACCTCGTCGTCCACGTCGTACCCGAGACGGTCGAACAGGCTGCGCAGCTCGGCGGCCGAGAAGAGGTGTCCGAGCATCGGGACATCGGCCTGTTTGGAGGCCTGGTAGCGGTTCACGGAGTCGCCCTCGGCCTCGAGGATGCGGTCCAGCCGCCGGATGCCGGGATACCGGGTGCGGTAGGCGTCCCAGTCCAGCTCGGTGAGATCGCCGTAGCCCTCGAACTGGCTGATGACGCCCTGGTGGAACGGTACCCGCAGCCGCCGCGAGACCTCCTCCCACGTCGGGAGTTCGCCGCCGTCCAGCCCGCGTGAGGACGCCCTCTTCCTGGACCAGGTGCCCCTCCCCGCCCTGTCGGAATACGGGTTCTCCCTGCGCTACCGCGGCCACTGGGGCATCGGCATACGGCGCCGGAGCGGACAGCTGGAGATCAAGGTGCCCGACTCGGAGGAGTCACCCATTCGCGTGGTGCTGGCCGACCGGGCCGTGAGTATCGCACCGGGGGAGACCTGCACGCTCGTGCTCCCGGAGGACTGATCCGCGCGGACGGACGAGCCGACCCCGGCGTCTGCGGCACGATCCACCGATGGACCCTCGCGCGCGCCGCCAACCTCGAATTCGTCCGGGGGCTCGGGGCTCACGAGGCAGTGGACCACAGGAGCGTCCGGCCTGCGCAACTGGGACGTTTCGACGTGGTCCTGGACACAGTGGGGACCGATCTGCGGGCCATCCGACGCCTACTGGATCCCGGCGGGCGTATGGTCACCATCGCTTCGACCTGAACCGGCCCGTGGCGTCGCTCGATTATATCGCGGCCAGCGCGATCCATGGGCGTGGACGGGTGCGCTTCTTCAGCGGCAATCCCGTGCAGAAACACTTGGACGACCTCGCCCGCCATGTGGTCGAGGGGAAACTGCGCCCGGTGGTGCACACCGTCTTCCCGCTGGAGGAGACAGCGACAGCGCACCAGGAACTGGAGGCGGGCGGCGTACAGGGCAAGTACGTGGTCAGGGTCGTGTAGAACCTCGAACCACGCAGCGGCCGCCGGTCCCGGTCCCGGACGGCTCCTGCCCCAGGCCGTTCCGTCCGGAGAAGAGTGGCGGGACCGTCTTGCCGGTGCGGACCGGTGAACGCTGTCTCCCCGCCCGGGGTCCCGCCGCCGCGGCCTTCGGATCCCGGCCCTCGTACGGCGTCCGGTCCTGTCCGTGCCCCGACTGTGCCGCGCGGCTGCGCGTGCTGAGCGGCGGACGAGGGTGGCGCATCCCCCGTGAGAGCTACAGGAGCTGTCCATACGCGGGTCATTCGCGGACGGCGGCGGATTCCTAGCGTGGTCGTCAGGTCGCCACGGGTGCGACCACTGAAGGGAAGGCCACCATGGGCACGACGTCCGCCACACCGCACGACACAGGATCCGGCCCGGACGGGGACCGCGACGGACACGGAGGCCGTTGGGGCCGGATCACGCGCTCTCCGCTCGGCTGGATGCTGACGGGGATGGTCGGAGTCGGCCTCGTCTCGGCCGTGACGGCGACCGGTCCGGGACCGGTGCCGGTGCTGGGCGCGGCCGCCGCGGTGGCCGTGTACTGGCTGGTCATGCACCGTGTCGCACGACGCTCCACGACGGAGATCGCCCGGCTCGGGGCCGGACGGGAGGTGCTGCTGGGAGGCGGGATCGGCCTGGGCTTCATCCTCGTCTCCGCTCTCCTGATCACGGCGTTCGGAGGCTATTCGTTCTCCTGGGCGGGGGACGGCTTCATGTCGGTCGTCTGGACCGCGGTCGCGGTCCAGATCGGCGCTGCGGTCACCGAGGAGTTGCTGTTCCGCGGTCTTGCCCTGCAGGCTCTGGAGAAGCTTTGGGGCAGCCGGGGACTCTGGTGCGCAATTCCTGACGCGGAGTCCGGTGGCTGCGGCATGATCGGCCCTGCGGCCGGTTTCCCCGTTCCTCGGCCGCAGGGGTGAGAGATGTCGATGCAGCCCAAGGCCCTGCCACCGGTACCGGAGCAGACCGCGAAGATCGCCCGCAAGGCTTTCCCCAAAGGGAGCCTGCCGATACGGGTCCGCGACCGGCTGGCCGAGGTGTTCGCCGACGAGCCGTTCGCCGAGGCGTTCGGTACGCGCGGCGCCCCTGGGCTGTCGCCGGGTGTGCTGTCGCTGGTGACGGTGCTGCAGTTCGCTGAGAACTTGACCGACCGGCAGGCCGCGGCCATGACGGTGCGGGCCATCGACTGGAAGTACGCCCTCGGGATGGAGCTCGCCGACACCGGCTTCGATCACACCGTGCTGCCCCGCTTCCGCGCCCGCCTTGCCGAACACGGCCTGGAACGAGTGGTGTTCGACCGGCTGCTGGAGTACTGCAAGGATGCCGGCCTGGTGGCCGCCGGCGGCAGGCAGCGCACCGACGCCACCCACGTCATCGGCGCGGTGCGGGACCTGAACCGCACGGAGCTGGCCGGGGAGAGCGTCCGCGCGGCCCTGGAAGCACTCGCGGTCGCGGCACCGTCCTGGTTGTCGGACACGATCGACGTGGCGGAGTTCGCCCACCGCTACGGCGAGCGGATCAACGGCTGGACGATGCCGTCGTCCCAGACCAAGCGCGAGAAGCTGGCCCACGTCTTCGGCCAGGACGCCCTGACGCTGTGCCGGGCGGCCTACGCGCCTGCCGCCCCGCCCTGGATCCGCGACATCGAGGCCGTGCAGACCCTGCGGCAGGTGCTGGTGCAGACCTACTACCTGCACACCGATGCGCGCGGGCGGGAGGTGGTCAGGAAGCGGGAGGCCGAGACAGACGGCGTCCCGCCCGGCAGTATCCGCCTGGCCTCCCCCTACGACACCGACGCGCGCTGGGCCGCCAAGGGC
>NZ_NEUB01000861.1 GCF_002910825.1 Streptomyces sp. SM1
AGCTTCGGCGGCGGCTACGTCGCCGGTGACCAGCATGGCGTCTCCGGCGGCCAGGTCACCGGCGACGTCGTCATGGGCGGCAAGACGGAGCGGGGTGAGCGGCCGTGAGCGGGCAGGAACCACCGGCCGCCGGTCCGGGCGGCGGCGGCCCGGCAGGCCCCTCCGGGCCGGGCGAGACCGCTCCCGACGAGACCCCCAGGGACGGCGCCGCCGAGGAGTCGGAGGAGCGGGACCAGCCGCAGGACGCCTGGGCGGCCCGGCGTGACCTGGTCGACCACAGTCCGCGCACCATGAGGGTCGGCTCGCGGTCCGGATTCGGCGGCGGTTACACGGAGGGCGACCAGCACGGCGTCTCCGGCGGCCGGGTCACCGGCGACGTGGTCATGGGCAGCAAGACGGTCCACCACTGGTCGATCCCCGGCCTGTCCACCGCCGCCTCCGCCTCCGGCGAGATCCCGCGCGCCACCCTGGAACGGCTCGCCGCCTCCTTCGTCACCGCCGACGGCACCTTCGACGACCTCGTGGACCGGCTGCGCCGCGACCGCGTCCTGGTGCTGTCCGGCGCCCGCTTCACCGGCCGGCGCACGGCCGCCCTGATGCTGCTGCACCGGGTCGGCGCCACGCCCGTACTCGCGCTGGACCGCGACACCACGCCCGGCTCCCTCGCCGACCGGTTCACCGCACGCGGCGACGACGGCGGCGACGGCACGGACACCGGCGCGGGTACCCGTACGGGCACCGGCACGGACACCGTCGCGGGTACCCGTACGGGCACCGGCACGGACACCGGCGCGGGTACCCGTACGGGCACCGGCACGGACACCGGCCGCGCCCGCGGATACGTCCTGTGCGACCTCTCGACCCGCCGCGGCAACGCCCTGCGCGAGACCCATCTGCTCGGAGCCGCGGACCGGCTCACCGAGCAGGACGCCTACGCGGTGATCACCGTCGGCCCCACCGCCGTCCTGGAGGACGACGTGTCCGCCGCCGACTGGCGGCCACCCGCGTCCGAGGACGTACTGGCCGCACACCTGCGCGCCCGCACCACCGGGGAGACCGCCGAGCACCTGCTGGGCCTCCCGGACGTCAAGGAGTTCCTGGACCACGGCCACCAGCTGCGCGAGGTCGCCGCGTTCGCCCAGCTCCTCGGCCGGTACGCGGCGGGCGAGGTCACCGAGCAGGCGGTCGCCGAGTTCTCCCTCGTGTCGCTGGAGAACCAGGTCCAGGAGTGGTTCGAGGAGGACGAGACCGTCGTCCACCTGCGCGACAAGGCGTTCCTCATCGCGCTCGCCGCCTTCGACGACGGCCCGTACGCGCTCACCGCCGAACTCAGCGACCTGCTCTACGGCTTCCTCCAGCAGACGGAGAACCGGTCCCGGGTCCCCGAGATCCCGGTCTTCGGCACCCACATCGGCAAACGCCTCCAGCTCGCCCGCGCCGGCCGCCACGAGGCCGAGGAGCACACCGAGTGGGGCCCGGTGACCCAGACGAAGGCCGCCTTCCACGACGAGCGCGCCTCCCTGGTGCTGTTGCGGGAGGTGTGGACCGGCCACCCCTCGGCCCGGCCGGCGCTGGTCGCATGGCTGCGCCGCCTCGCCGACGACGGCCGGCCCCTGGTCCGCACGCGTGCCGCCTCCACCGTCGCCGTCCTCGCCCGCACCGACCTGCCCTCCGCGATGGCGCTGGTGATAGAGCCGTGGGCGACCTCCGACCGCTTCCGGCACCGGCTCGTCGCGGTCAACTCGCTCACCCTCGCCCATCACATCGGCACGCCCAACATCCCGCGCATCCTCGACGACTGGTCCACCGCCGAGGACCGGCGGCTGCGCTGGGTCGCCGTCCGGGCGTACGCGCTGATCGGCCCCGAACGGCCCGCCCAGGCACTCGCCGCGCTGCGCGACGCCACCCGCGCGCTGTACCGGCGCTTCGGTGATCCGGCCGACCCGGACCACTTCGACGTCGAGATGGCACGGGAACTCGCCGAGGCCGTGGAGCTGCTGCTGCTGTCACCGGCCGGCGACGAGGTCCTCGCCGGTCTCCTCGCCCGCCTCGACGACGAGCGGGCCGTGCGCGACCTGTCGCTGGGCGGCTTCGTCAACGCCTGCCGCCGTACCGAGGGAGACGACCGGCGCAGCGGCACGCCGCTGGTCCTGAGCCGGTACGCCCGCGCCCCTGACGACGACGGACGGACCGCGGCCCAGGGCATCTCCCGCCTGTGGCGGGAGGCCCTCGGCGATCCGCAGTACACCGGGCACGCACTGGCGGTCCTGCGCGACTGGGTGCTGATCGCGAGCCGCTCCACGGCCACCGAGTGGGCCCTCGCCGCGCTCCTGCCGACGCTCGTCACCACGCCGACCGAGCACCAGCGGCTGAGCCATCTGCTGCGCACCATGCCCGGCGAGGACGGCAATCCTCCGCCCGAGGTCGCCGGCCGCCTGCTGAGCACGCTTTCCGCCCCGCTGACGAAAGACGTCCCATGCCCTCCTTCCACCGCCCGCCCGAGTGGCAGCAGCCCGCCGACCGGCACACCCGGCTGATCGACCCGGTGCTCACCGTGCGGCAGCTGTCCCGTTTCGAGATGTCCCTCAAGCATGTGGTCCGCATCGACCACGCGCTGGTCTTCTCCACCCCCAAGGGCGGGTACGAGGCCTATCCGCCGCCGACCCGGCCGAACCGCGCCGAGATCGCGGCCCGCCGGTACACCGCGGTGTACGAGGTGGACATGGGCGTCCATCCCTTCACCGACACCCTCGCCCTGCCCAGCGACAACGACGCCTTCCTGTTCACGGCGGAGGTCGACGTCTCCTGGCAGGTGCTGGACCCGGCGCGGTTCGTGTCGAGCGGTATCAGGGACGTGCCCGCGCTGCTCATCGGCGAGCTGCAGCAGGCGGCCCGGCCGGTCACCCGCGGCTTCGCCATCGCCGACAGCGGGGCCGCCGAGACGGAACTGCTGCGGGCGGCTCAGCTCGTCGGACCGCTCGGCGCGACCGCGGGACTCCAGGTCACCTGGACGCTGCGGATGCGCCGCGACCAGGCGAACATCGACCACCAGCAGCGGCTCCAGGCCATCGACCACTCCGCGGCCGAGCAGATGCGCACGGCCCAGCAGGGCATGCGGGTCGACGTCGAGATGGACCACCGCCACCGGCAGCAGGACGAGCTGCAGCTCGAACGGGCCATGGAGTACGGGCGCCGGCAGCAGGAGCTGGCCCTGCAGCAGCAGCGCTGGCAGCACGAGCAGATGATGCTCGAGGGGCGGCAGGCGCTGGAGTTGCAGCAGATCGAGGCCGAGAAGATCAAGTTCTACCAGTGGCACCTCTCGCAGGGCGGTGTGCACTCCTGGGCACTCCATCTCGCCCAGCACCCGGAGGACTCCCGGCTCGTGATGACCAGCATGCGCGAGGACCAGCTCCGCATGATCCAGGCGCAGATGGAGCTGGTGAAGGAGCTGCTGGGGAGCGAGGGCGCCGAGAAGTTCGAGCTGGAGGGACCCAAGCAGCTGGCGCTGCGCACCGTCAGCGACATCCTCAACCAGCGCCTTCCCGGAGTCCCCCAGAACCCACCGCTGCTCCCCCCGGCGGACGGAACCCCGGACACCACCCCTCCCGCCCCGGGCGCGGAGGTACCGCCCACGCCGGGGACACCGCACCAACCGCCCACCGTGCCCCACTTCCCGGCCGACCCGGCAACGCCGTACACACCCCCAGACCCCGGCGCACCGCAGACACCACCCGCCACGCCCTACGCCCCGCCCATGCCGTACACGCCTCCCCCCGCTCCGGCCGGACCGCCCGTGAGCCACACACCGCCGCCGCCCCACACGCCCACCGTCCCGTCCACGCCCTACGCCCCGCCGCCCGCGTGGCAGCCGCCTCCCGGCTACGGCACCACGCCCACCGCACCTGTCCAGGCCCCGGCTGCGACGCCTGCGACGCCTCCCG
>NZ_NEUB01000862.1 GCF_002910825.1 Streptomyces sp. SM1
CGTCGCACCCGTGTCCGGCGAGGCGCATACACCCCCACCCTGCCTGCTCCCGGCAACCGGGCGGCCCGCAAGGTTGCCGACCTGGCGACCGGTAACCGCCCGGGGAGACTGCCTATGGTTCATCCCTGTGTGCCGGGAATCCGGTCGGCGTCCGGTGCCGTACGGAAGCCTCCGGTGACCCTGCGCAGACCCGCCGCACGGGCACACAGCCGTATCCCCCTCCCCCTCCCCCGGAATGACCGCCATGCCGCGCCAGCAAGATCCCTGTGAACCCTCTCCCCGACCGCAGGACCTGATCGACGAAGTCGTCGTCCGCTTCGACGCCTACGCCCGGGCGCGCGCGGCGGGCGAGAGCCTCTTCCCGACGGCGCGTACGACTCCGCGCCAGGAGCAGCGCGCGTTCGACGACCTGCAGGCCGCCGTCACCCGCCTGCGCAACAGCCTCCGCTGAGCGGCATACGGCACGCGTCCCCCCGCGACGAGCGCCTCCGCGCGGCATCTCCGGAGAAGCCGGCAGTCCGCCGCTCACAGCCGGGCGCATGGTCGAATACTGGTAGCAAGGGAGTCCGGCGCACCGACTGGGAGAGCGTACGTGAGCACACCGCGGGTCGACTACGGGACGTTGTTCGCCGCGACGCCCAGCCCTTACCTGGTGCTGGCCCCCGATCTGCAGATCGTCGCGGTCAACGACGCGTACCTCCAGGCCGCCGGCCGGACGAGGGAAGAGCTCGTCGGCCGGTACCTCTTCGAGGTGCACCCCGACAATCCGGATGATCCGGCCGCCACCGGGGTGAGCAACGTGGCCGCCTCACTGGACCGGGTTCTGCGCACGAAACAGCCGGACACGATGGCGGTGCAGAAGTATGACCTGGCCGTCACCGGGCGCCCCGGGGTGTTCCAGGAAAGGTGGTGGTCCCCCGTCAACACGCCCGTTCTCGGGCCCGGCGGAGAGGTCCGGTGGATCATCCACCGGGTGGAGGACATGACGGATTTCATGCTGTCCCGTCCGCTCCGGGCCGAGCCGGGGATCGCGGCCACGGAACGGGGTGGCGGCGGCATCGAGGCCGAGCTGTTCACGCGCGCACAGGACCTCCAGGTGCTCAACGAGGAACTGCGCCACGCCCACGACTGGGAACGCAGGACCGCCCTCGCCCTGCAAGCGGCCATGCTGCACTCGCCGGACCTGGCCGGGCACAGCGAGATCGCCGTGCGCTACATGCCCGCCACCCGGTCGCTCAACGTCTGTGGTGACTGGTACGACGTGGTCGATCTGCCCGACGAGAAGTTCACCGTCGCGGTCGGTGACGTGGTCGGGCACGGACTGGAGGCCGCCGCCGTGATGGGTATGCTCCGCAGCGCGCTGTCGGCGGCGGTCCGTGCCCTCTCCGAACCCGGCAAGGCCATGGACGTCCTCAGCGGGTACGCCCGTACGTTCGAGAGTGCGCTGGCCACGACCGCGGTCAAGGCCGTCGTCGACCGCCGCAACCGCCGCATCACCTACACCAGCGCCGGTCACCTCCCGCCGGTCCTGTGCCGCCCGGACGGTACGACCGTCCTGCTCGACCAGGCCACCGATCCGCCACTGGGTGCCCTGGCCGACCAGAGGCCACGCCCCCAGGCCACGGTGCACTACATGCCGGGCGACACCCTCGTGCTGTACACCGACGGTCTCGTCGAGCGCCGCGGTGAGGACATCGACGCCGGGCTGCTCCGCCTCACCGACGCCGTGGCCCGCCACGCCCGGCTGAGCCCCGACGACCTGGCCGACACGCTGCTCACCCGCCTCGGCGTGGCCGACGGCGGACCCGACGACATCGCCCTGATCATCGTCCGCCTCTGACCCACCGGCCCGCCTCGCGTTCCCGTCGGCCTGCCCCGCAGCGCCACCGGCCTGCCTCGCAGTACCAGGCCTGCCCCGCAGTCCGGCCGGCCCACCCTGTAGTCCGGCCCGCCCGTCCGGCAGCCGCCGGGCCGTCCTGTCCTGCGCCCGCGCCGTGCCGCTCCGGGCCCAGCCTTCCCGTCGGTGAGCATCGGGGCGCCCACGCCCCCACGGATCGGCTATAGCACCGCGTTATCACCAAGTGTTAGTACCACTGTTCAACGATTCTCCGGGATTCTGGGCCATGCCCATGGCGAACTCCCCTGCCCGTCAGGTGAGTTCGTCAGGGTTCGGCTCCCAGGGGCCTTCACCCCCCACGCTCACACGTCCATGGACGTGTCTCCCGAATCGAGGAACCTTGCGCATATCAAGGCTCGTTCCCGCTCTCATCGCGGCAGTGGTATCCGTCCTCGCGCTTCTCGCCCCCCACGCCAGCGCGGCCGAGGCTCCGGTGCCCCCGGTCACCAAGGGCCCGCAGCCCATCATCGGTGGCGGGTACGCCGGCAGTGGCCCCTGGGCCGCCCGGCTCTTCTCCAACGGCAGAGAGACCTGCTCGGCGACGATCATCGCCCCGACCTGGATCCTCACCGCCAAGCACTGCGTCAGTGGCGGCGGGCTGTCGTTCCGCATCGGCAGCCTGGACCAGCACAGCGGCGGCACCGTCGCGAACGGCACCCAGACCTACACCCACGGCTCGGACCTGGCGCTCGTCCGGCTCGACCGCTCCGTGTCGGCGACCTACGCCCGCCTGGGCCAGCCGGGCACCGTGCGCGTCGGCCAGAGCGTTCAGGTCTACGGCTGGGGCGCCACCTCCCGGTGCGGTTCCGAGGCCAACTGCCAGTCCCGGTATCTGAAGGTCGCGAACGTCACGGTCACCAGCGGGTGCAGTGACGCCTACGGCGGCTCCGCCATCTGTGCCCGCCGGGGCGACGGCATCACCGCCGGCGGTGACTCGGGCGGCCCGATGATGGCGAACGGCATCCAGGTCGGTGTCGCCTCCACCAGTGACCGCCAGACGACCACCGCGTACACCAACGTGACGGCGTACCGCTCCTGGATCCAGTCGGTCGCGGGCGTCTGACCGGGGCCCGGACCCGAGCCGGGGCCCCGTACCGTGACGCGCGCGTCACGGTACGGGGCCCTTGGCCGGTGGCGTGGACGACGGCCCACGCCGCCGGTGCTACGGCGTCACGCAGCCGATCGTCCCCACCGGGAAGTCATTGCCCGACGAGGTGGCCGTGAAGCCGAACGTCACGCTCCCGTCGGGCGCGATCACCCGGTTGTGGTCGGCGTTCCTGACCGTCACCGTGCCGTCCGAGCCGGTGGACAGGGAACCGTTCCAGGCACTGCCGATCCGGGTTCCGTCACCGGGCTTCCACTGCACCGCCCAGCCGTTGAGCGGCGACGTGCCGTGGTTCATCACCTCGACCGAACCCTGGAAACCGCCGCCCCAGGAGTTCACCACGTTGTAGACGGCCATGCACTCACCGGTGTGCGGGGGCGGGTCCGTGGGGGTCGGGTCCGGGTCCGGTTCGCCGCCCGCGTCCCCGATACCGGTGACCTCGCCGTTGCCGCCGTCGAAGACGACGTCGGAGCAGGAGAAGAAGTTCTCCTGGCTGTCCGAGCGTACCCACTGCATGAAGATCAGTGCGTCCCCGGAGCGGCCGGAGGGCAGGTTCAGATCCCAGTGGTAGTGGCCGCCGTTCTGGCCCGGTGAGCCCTGCTGGGCGGGGTCGGTGACGGTCTGGATGAGCTCCAGGTCGTTCCAGCCGAGCTGGGAGGTGGGCGACCAGCCGGGCTTGGTGAGGTACACCCGGAAGTCACCCGGGTGGGCAGCCCAGTTGCTGTACTTCACCTTGATCGTCGATCCGGACGTGAGGTGCGTCCGGGGCCAGTCGGAGCGGGCCGCGTTGTAGGCGGAGAAGTCGTACGGGGAACGGTCACCGGCGCTGCAGAGCGTACCGTCCGGCACATAACCGGCGCCCCGGCCACCCGCGTTGGAGTCCAGCACGGCGAACCAGTTGTACAGCGCCGTGGCGCCGCTCTGGTTCAGTGCGTCCCGGCACGCCGGGTTGGACGGGTCCAGTGCCCCGGTGCCGGTGACGGCGTCGAGCTGGCAGAGATAGGTGCGCGAGCCGGGCATCATCGACACGCCGTGCGCCTGCGCGTCGTTCTGCCACAGGAAGCTCAGGCCGAGCCCTCCGAGGAGGGTGGCCAGTACCGCTGCCAGGGAGAGCAATCTGTTGCGTAGGGCCATGGGATCTCCTGTGCCTGTTGTGGGGTGGAAGGAGCAACCAGGGGGTCGGTTCGGGCGGAAGGAGTGGAACCCCTGCCCGTCCGGGGAGGGGCGTCGACCGGACGGGCAGGGGGCGCAGGGGTGGACGGGCCGCAGGCCCGGGGTTCGGCGGGTGGAAGCCGGGGCCCGCCCTGGCGGCGCAGGGAGGAAGAGCAGGCCCCGGAGCGGGCTACGCGGCGGGTGCACGGCCCAGGGAGGACCGGGCGGGCCGGTCACGCGGGCGGTCGCGTGGGCCGGTCACGCGGGCGGTCGCGTGGGCCGGTCACGCGGGCCGGCTCCCCGGACAGGTCACGTGGTCGTGCAGGCGGTGCCGTTCAGACGGAAGGCGTTCGGTGGCGTGAAGGAGCCGCTGTAGGTTCCCTGGAACCCGAAGCTCTGGCTTCCGCCGGGTGCGATCCGCGCGTTGCTGTCCGTCGCACTGGCGGTGACGGCGCCCGAGGAGGGAGTGACGGACGCGTTCCAGGCGTTGGTGACGCGCTGCCCGGAGGGCAGGGTGAAGGCGAGCGCCCAGCCGTCGAGGGGAGCCGAACCGGCGTTGTGCACCGTGACGTTCGCGGTGAAGCCGCCGGGCCACACGTTGGTGGCGTACGACACCGCGCACGCCGCCGGGTCACCGGGGTCACCCGGGTCGCCGGGGTCGCCGCCACCGGTCTCGATGCTGGAGGAGAAGGAGTTCACCGTGAGCCCCGCCCCGTTCTGCCAGGGCTCGAACCCCGCCTGAATGCTCGTCAGGTACCAGTCGTTCTGGGCCATTCCGCGCGCGACGGTCTCCCGGACGAAGTCCATGACGTCGAAGCTCCAGCTGCCGATCGCCGACGGCGCGACGAACGACAGCACGTCGTTGGTCCCGTTGCCGCCCGACCACACCTGCCAGCTGCGTCCGCCCACGGTGGCCGTGCCGACCTGGGAGCCGATCGGCTGGACCGGGCCCACCTTGTTGAACCAGATCATGATCTCGGTCCGGTTCACGCCGTCGGTCCTCGGCGTGGGGTCCAGCCAGATGTCGTACGAGGCGTTGTACACGGCGTCGTTGACGTAGCCGTAGGAAATGCTGCTCGGTGCGCGGGAGATGCCGCCGATCCGCGCGGGGAGCCCGGTTCCCGGCGAGCAGTTGGTGTAGTGGCACCCGTTGAAGACCGACGGGTACGACTTCGGGGCGCCGTTGGTGGGGACCGAGCCATCGGCCTGGCTGACGCGGAAGCCGGTGTCCGTGGCGGTGACGCACTGGGGATCGCTGGTGCCCCAGCGGTTGTTCTGGACGACGTAGCGTCCCTGGATGGTGGTCGATCCGAACTGCTCGCAGACCGTGGTGTCGGCCTGGGCCGGAGCCGTCGCGGTCACCAGCGCCGCGACGACGGCGAAAGCGGTGAGAAGTGTCGCGAACAGGCCGCGTGGGGCGCGGGTCAGGTGCCGTAACCGTCGCATGCGGGGGGCCTCTCCAGGAGGGTGCGGGGGCGATCGGCGGGAGCGCTCCCGTCTCCCCATGTGATGGGAGCGCTCCCATTGGTGGTTCGGGACGGGACTGTAGAAGGCCCACATGTCCCTGACAAGACTGTGCGCACGGACGCGTCGAATCTTTTTCGAAACCGCAGGTCGCAGGGGTGATCCACAAGTCCGCATTGGGCCGGGAGCGCTCCCGAAACATTCGGTGGTGGTGCCTCCTCGCGCGGAGCGGCGGCCGACAGGGCGGGTCGGGTCAGGCGGAGCCGCGGAGCACCAGTTCCGTACGGAGGATGACGTGCCGCCAGGCCACCGCCGAGTCCTCCGTCTCCTCCAGGAGCAGCCGCACCATGGTCCGGCCGATGTCCTCCAGGGGCTGGCGTACCGTCGTCAGCTTCGGGTCGGTGTGCTGGGCGAGCGGGAAGTCGTCGAAGCCGATCACCGCGACGTCCTCCGGCACCCGGCGGCCGGCCGCGCGCAGGGCGGTCAGCCCTCCCGCGGCCATGGTGTCCGAGGCGGCGAACACCGCGTCGATCTCCGGTGCCCGCGCGAGGAGTTCGGCCGTCGCACGGCGCCCGCTGTCCTCCGAGAAGTCGCCCTCGGCGATCCAGGAGGACCGGTCCTCGACCCCGGCCCGCCGCAACGCCTCGCGGTATCCGCGCAGCCGGCACTGGGCCACGTACATGTCGAGCGGCCCGGTGACGGTCGCGACCGAGCGGCGGCCGGAGTCCAGCAGATGCGTCACCGCGCTGCGGGCGCCGCCGGCGTTGTCCGCGTCGACGTAGGTCACGCCCTCGTCACCCGAGCGGCGCCCCAGCAGCACCGTGGGCAGCCCCACCTCGGCGAGCATGTCGGGCAGCGCGTCCTCGGCGTGCACGGACATCAGCATGACACCGTCGACCCGGCCGCCACGCGCGTACTCCACGAAGCGCCGGCGTTCGGCGTCGGTGCGGACCAGGGTCAGCAGCAGCTGCACCTTGGTGTCGGTCAGCGCGTCGCCGACCGACCGGACGATCTCCGAGAAGAAGGGCTCACCGAACATCCGCCAGTCCGGCTCCGTCATGACCAGCGCGACGGCGTCGGCGCGCCGCCCCGCCAGTGAACGGGCGGCCAGATTGGGGACGTACCCCAGTTCGGCGACGGCCCGCTGCACGGAACGGCGCGTCGACTCCTTCACGCCCGCCGCGTTGTTGATGACACGGGAGACGGTGCCGCGTCCCACACCGGCGAGCGCGGCCACCTCCTCGAGCGTCGGTGTGCCGGGACGCTGCCTGACCATGACCACCCCCATGAGATCACCCGATCCTACGGCGCCCGGGGCCCGGTACGGCCGGTCTCTTCACACGGCATCGTCCCGTCCGCAGCGCGGAGTTGACGTGCCGGGGCAGGTCTCCCGTACTGCCCCGAGCCCCGACGGCCGGCGGACGCGGTTCCCGGTACGGCGTCACGGGGCGGCTCGGCGGACGACCCGACGGGCGGCTCGGTACGGGCGGGAACGCGCCCGCTGCGACGAGAACGCCGAGGACGCGAGGACCCCGCAGGCGGCGCCACGAGCCACCCATGGGTGCCGGAAGCCACGCGCACGGCCCGCCCCGCCGAGTGGCGCCACGCATCCCACGCATGCCGTCCACGCGCCCCCGTTGCACCGCCCCGGAGCTCACTCGGCCGCGGGCGTGTGGTCCCTCAGGTCAACGGAGGATCACCTACCGGTCTCGGTGGGCCCTCTCCGTGCCCACTTCGAGACGCACCCGCAACGCTTCGTACCGCACATTCCCGCCCGCCCCGGCGTCACAGTCATGGAAGTAGGCATCAGCCAACCGAGGGTGCAGGGACGATGAGGTGGCACAGGACACGTCGGCCGGTCGGGATACTGGTCGCGCTGACGGCGGCGAGCGGCCTGCTGCTCAGCGGATGCAGTGGGGGGAACGACGGCGGGTCGAAGGCGGGCGACTCGTCGTACGGCCGCGGGGGGCGGTGGGGCGGCGCCGGTGCCCGCCCCGGACCGGCCGCGGGGCCCGGAGGGCCGGTACGACGGTGAACGGCGTGAGGGGGAGCAGGACTCGCGTGACATCGCTCCCGCGCCCGACTACCTGTCGACCTTCGCCCTGGACGTCGACACCGCCTCGTACGGGTACGCCCGCCGCACCCTCGCCGAGGGCCGCCTGCCCGACCCGTCGGCCGTCCGTCCCGAGGAGTTCGTCAACAGCTTCCGGCAGGACTACGAGCGTCCCGGCGGCGACGGCTTCACGGTCACCGTGGACGGCGCCCGCACCGAGGAGGAGGACTGGTCCCTGGTCCGCGTGGGCCTGGCGACCAGACCGGCCGAACCCAGCGGGGAACGGCCTCCCGCGGCCCTCACCTTCGTCATCGACATCTCGGGCTCGATGGCGGAACCGGGGCGTCTCGATCTCGCCCAGGAGTCCCTCGGCACGATGACGGACCGGCTGCGCGACGACGACTCGGTCGCCCTCGTCACCTTCAGCGACGAGGCCGAGACCGTCCTGCCCATGACCCGGCTCGGCGGCAACCGCGGCGAGATCCACGACGCCGTGCGGAGCCTGGAGCCGACCGACTCCACCAACCTCGGCGCCGGGGTGAGGACGGGGTACGAGACGGCCGTCGAGGGGCTGCGCAGGGGTGCCACCAACCGTGTCGTCCTCCTCTCGGACGCCCTCGCCAACACCGGGGAGACCGACGCCGACGGGATCCTGGAGCGTATCGCCGAGTCCCGCCGCGAGTACGGCATCACCCTGTTCGGCGTGGGTGTCGGCAGTGACTACGGGGACGCGCTGATGGAGAGGCTCGCGGACAGGGGCGACGGCCACACCGTGTACGTGTCCGACGAGGAGGACGCGCGGCAGGTCTTCTCCGAGCAGCTGCCCAGGAACATCGAACTCACGGCCCGTGACGCCAAGGCGCAGGTCGCCTTCGATCCGGAGACGGTCGCCGAGTTCCGCCTGGTCGGCTACGACAACCGCCGGGTCGCCGACGAGGACTTCCGCGACGACCGGGTGGACGGCGGGGAGGTCGGCCCGGGTCACACCGTGACCGCCCTGTACGCGGTGCGCACCCGCCCGGGTGCCGAGGGGCACCTGGCGACGGCGACGGTGCGCTGGCTGGACCCCGACAGCCGCACCCCGCACGAGGAGGCGGGCGACCTGGAGACCGACGGTCTGGCCGGCTCGGTCTGGCGCGGCCGGCGCGGTCTGGCGGTCACCGCGACCGCGGCCTGCTTCGCCGACGCGCTGCGCTCCCCCGACCGCCGCCACGGCGCCCTGCCGGGCGCCCCGGGCCTCGGCGAACTCTCCGAGCGGGCAGGGTCCCTGGCGGAACGGACCGAGGACGAGGACGTCCGCGAACTGGCCGAGGCGATCCGCGCGGCGGACCGTCTGGACTGACCCCGGCCCATCGACTCGTCGTTACGCGCCGGTAAGTTGACTTTCGAGTAAGTAAGCACGGCAGCAACCAGCACGAGAGCATCAGCCGCGACCGGGAGCCGTCATGGGCGTACGCAAGGATCTGAAACGGGCGAAACGACGCACCGGGCCGGCGGCCCGGGCCGCGGTGGAGACCGCCAGGGACGAACGGGGCATCGTCCGTGAGGCCCGTACGGCGGCCCTCGCCGCACGGCCGGCCACGGGAAGCACCGCCGACATCCCGTTCACCAACGCGGCGGAGGCCCCCGACGCCGTGGTCATGCGCCGCGAGCGGGCCGGTGCCTGGCACCCGGTCACGGCGGCGGCCTTCGCCCATGAGGTCACCGCCGTGGCGAAGGGGCTGATCGCCGCCGGGCTGGAACCGGGTGACCGGGTCGCGGTGATGTCCCGTACCCGCTACGAGTGGGCGGTCCTGGACTTCGCGATCCGGTCCGCCGGCGGCCGGACCGTGCCGGTGTACGCGACCTCCTCGGCGGAGCAGGTGGAGTGGATCGTCCGTGACTCCGGCGCCCGGTACGTCGTCACGGAGACCGCCGCGAACACCGCCACCGTGAAGGCGGGCACCGCCGCCCATCCCGCGCCGCCGCGCGTGTGGGAACTGGACGCGGACGCCCTCGCCGACCTCACCGCACTCGGCGAGGGAGTGTCCGACGAGGAGGTCACCGAGCGGCGTACCGCCCTGACGCCCGAGACCGTCGCGACCGTCTGCTACACCTCCGGCACCACCGGCCGCCCCAAGGGCTGCGTCCTCACCCACGCCAACCTGTACGCGGAAGCGGCCAACACCGTCGAACTGCTGCACCCGGTCTTCAAGGAGGTCACGGACCAGGTCGCCTCGACCCTGCTGTTCCTGCCGCTCGCCCACATCCTCGGCCGCACCCTGCAGATCTCCTGCCTGATGGCCCGGATCGAGATCGGCCACTGCCCGAGCATCAAGCCGGACGAGCTGCGGCCCAAGCTCAAGGCGTTCCGCCCGACGTTCCTGGTGGGCGTCCCCTACCTGTTCGAGAAGATCCACGACACCGGCCGGGCCACCGCCGGGAAGCTGGGCCGCGGTGCCTCCTTCGAACGGGCCCACCGTGTCGCGGTCCGTTTCGGCGAGGCACACCTCAACCGGTTCCTGGGCCGCGGAAAGGGCCCCGGCCCCGGCCTGTACGCCGCCTGGGCGCTCTACGACCTGCTGGTCTACCGCCGGGTCCGCAAGGAACTCGGCGGGCGCGTGCGGTACGCCATCAGCGGCGGCTCCCCGCTGGAGCGCGACCTCAATCTGTTCTTCTACGCGGCCGGGATCATGGTCTACGAGGGCTACGGCCTGACCGAGACCACCGCGGCCGCCACCATCGTCCCGCCGCTGGGCCCCCGCCCCGGCACGGTCGGCCTCCCGGTCCCCGGCACGGCGGTCCGGATCTCCGACGACGGTGAGGTGTGCGTCAGGGGCGGCATCGTCTTCGGGTCGTACGTCGGCAACCCGGCCGCCACGGACGAGGTGCTCGACGACGGCTGGTTCACCACCGGTGACCTGGGATCCCTCGACGAGGACGGCTATCTGACCATCACCGGGCGCAAGAAGGACATCATCGTCACCTCGGGCGGCAAGAACGTCTCCCCCGCGGTCCTGGAGGACCGGCTGCGCAGCCGCCCGCCCGTCGGCCAGTGCCTCGTCGTCGGCGACAACCGGCCGTTCGTGGCGGCGCTGATCACCCTCGACCCCGAGTCGGTCGCCCACTGGCTCTCGGTACGCGGACTGCCCGCCGGCGCCCCGGTGTCCGAGCTCGTCCGCGATCCCCGGATGCGGGCCGAGGCGCAGAAGGCCGTGGATCACGCCAACGAGGCCGTCTCCCGTGCGGAGTCCATCCGCGCCTTCACCCTGATCGAGGGCGAGTTCACCGAGGAGAACGGACTGCTGACCCCGTCGCTCAAGGTCAAACGGCAGGCTGCGCAGGAGGCGTACGCGGCGGAGATCGCGGCGCTGTACTCCTGACCCGCGCGCAAGCCGCCCGGGACGTCAGCGCAGGTCGAGCCGCATCAGTACGCGGGGGTGCCCGGACAGGACCGAGGTCGTGTCGGCGGCATGCGTGAAGCCGGCCCGCTCGAAGTTCCTCCGGATCCCGGCGTACGCCATCGTCGGGTCGACGCGGGCGTCGCCGTTGTCGAGGGAGTACGCCTCGACAACGGGGGCGCCCCGGGTGCGGGCGAACTCGACCGCGCCGGTGATGAGGCCGTGCGAGATGCCCTTCTTCCGGTGACCCGGACGCACCCTGATGCACCACAGCGACCAGACCGGCAGGTCGTCGACGTGCGGGATCCTGCGGTTGCGTGCGAAGGAGGTGTCCGCACGCGGTGCGACGGCGGCCCAGCCGACCGGCTCGTCGCCGTCGTACGCGAGCACGCCGATCGGCGTGCCGGTCCGGCACAGTTCGGCGACGTACTCGCCCGGGCCGGGCCGCGGAGCTCGTTGTCGATCCTCGAGGGAATGCGGTGGCTCAGGCACCAGCAGACGTTCGCCCCGGGCGACTTGGGCCCGACCAGGGCACGTACGTCCTCGAAGACGGAGGCGGGGCGGACTTCGATGGCCATACGGTCACGATGTCACGCCCCCAGGGACGGTGCCCCGCCGTTTCCCTTCAGCGCGCGGAGGTAGCGGGCACGGGCGCCGGACTGGGCGAGCAGCAGGACGGGGAAGAAGAACCGCCAGGGGCCCGCCGGCGCCGCCCGGGTCAGTGAGCGCAGGGTCAGCAGGACGCGGCCGTCGTCGTCCCGGTGCACGGTGAAGGCCTCCTCCCCGCTGACCGGATGTCCCCGGCGGGTGCCGTAGGCGAAACCGCACCGGTTGGCCGTCTCCACCACGGCGACGACCTCGACCGGCTCACGGACGGCGAACCGGCCGGGTCCCGCCGTGACGGTGTACCGCCCGCCCTCCCGCATCCTGAGGCCGCCTCCGTCGGCAGGGGTGACGGAGAAGCCGCTGCGGCGCTTGACCTCCCAGCGCACGACGGCGTCCCTGGCCGCCGTCCAGGCGTCCGCGCCGTGCCCGATCGCCACGGTTCTCTCGTACCGGCGAAATCCGGACGGCGACGCGGGCCAGAGCGGGGCGGCCGGGGCGGTGGCACCGCGGGCGGGGTAGGTCAGGCCGGTGCCGTCACTCATGCGCCGGCCCCTCCAGGAAGGCCGCCAGGCCGGCCAGGAGCCGGTCGACGTCGCAGGGCGGTGATGTCGTACGTCATGAAGGGCTTCCTCTCGGTGCGGTGCCGGCGTGCCGGTCAGGCGGGCGGGCCGTCGCCCGTCGCGGGTTCCCGCGGCGGGTCGGTGAGCTGCTCGCGCAGATAGTTCCAGACGACCGCGATCAGCGCGGCGACGGGTACGGCGAGCAGGCTGCCGACGATGCCGGCCAGGCTGCCGCCGAGGGTCACCGCGAGCAGGACGACGGCCGCGTGCAGCCCGAGGCCCCGGCTCTGGATCATGGGCTGGAACACGTTGCCCTCGAGTTGCTGCACCACGATGATGAGGGCGAGCACGAGCAGCGCGTCCATCAGCCCGTTGGACACCAGGGCGATCAGTACGGCGACCAGTCCGGCGAACAGGGCGCCGATGATGGGCACGAACGCGGACACGAAGGTCAGCACCGCCAGCGGAAGCACCAGCGGTACGTCGAGGATCCACAGGCCCAGTCCGATGAGGACGGCGTCGAACAGGCCGACCAGTGCCTGCGACCGCACGAACGAGCCCAGGGTGAGCCAGCAGCGCTTGACCACGATGGGTACGTCGGTGGCGAGCCGGCCGGGGAGCTGGCGGCGCAGCCAGGGCAGGAAGCGCGGGCCGTCCTTGAGGAAGAAGAACATCAGGAAGAGCGCCAGTACAGCCGTGACCACACCGCTGATGACGGTGCTCACACCGGTGACGGCGGTGGTGGCGATGGACCCGGCGCTGTCCTGGAGGCGGGCGGTCGCGGAGTCGAAAGCGTCCGCGATCTGCGCGTCGTCGATGTTCAGCGGCGGCCCGGCGGCCCATTCGCGCAGCCGCTCGACACCTTCGACGACACCCTCGCCCAGCTTGCCGGACTCCGACGCCACGGGAACCGCGATCAGTGCCACGGTGCCCGCCGCCACCAGCAGGAACAGCACGGTCACCAGGGACGCGGCGAGCGCGGGGGCCATGCCGCGCCGCCGCAGGTAGCGGGCCGGGGGCCAGGTGAGCGTGGTGAGGAGCAGACCGACCACGAGGGGCCAGACCACCGACCACATCCGGCCCAGGAGCCACAGCACCACCGCGGCCGCCACCAGGACCAGCAGCAGTTCACCGGAGACACGCGCCGAGGTGCGCAGCGCGGAACGGGTTTTCCCCGCATTCAACGTGGCAGACATGGAGGCACCCTACGGGGCCCCCGGGCCGCTGTGATCACCCGGGACCGTGCCGAAAGAACGCCGGTCCCGGGCTTCGGGCGCTGCCGCCGTGCCCGCCGTACGGGAGCGGTCAGTTGAAGGGGGCCAGGGTCAGTGAGGCCTGGCGCGGGTTGCCGTCGTGGACGAGTGACTCGTGGGCACCGACGTCGTCGAAGGCGAAGCCGTACGCCTTCCCGTCGGCCATGTGCGCGTGGATGATCCGGGAGTAGTGGTTGGTGACGGGCTCCTGGTAGAAGCCGGCCGCACTCGCGTCGGGCTGCTGCGCGTTGCTGAAGAGCGTGGTGCGGTTGAAGGCGGCGCACAGGGTGCGTGAAATCGGGCCGCGCACCTGGTCGTTCGGGGCGTCGAGATTGCGGTGGCAGCCGAAGACGGACGAGGCGTCGGGCTTCTGGAAGCTGGTGACGACGGCGCCCGAGCTGTTGGTGAAGTGCATGACGCCGCCGGAGACCCGGCCGAAGTACCTGACGTCGGGTCGGTCACCGAAGGGGGTGACCGTCAGGGTCGAGCCGGAGTACTTCTGCCAGACACGGTTGATGTACTCGTCCATGACCGAGGCCGGCAGGGCGCCCGTCTCCACTCCGTACAGCGGGGACAGGGCACGCAGGACGGTGCCGTCGGGCCGGGTCTGGATCAGGCTGGCCCAGCCTCCGGACTGACCCCTCAGGGCGTTGAAGACCCCGTTGTAGCCACCGGGCTTGAGACGGCCCGCGCTCAGTGAGCTGCCGTCGGCGCGCTGCACGCCCACGGTGTAGGGAGCGGAGAACATGTCGACCTGAGTGCTGTTGATCCACAGGCCGTCGTTGTTGAGCGTGTACTCCGACCAGTTGAACAGGATGTTCCGGTTGGGGTCCGTGGGGTTCTGCACGGCGGGCTGCACCAGACCGCCGGTGGTCAGCTTGAAGACCATCTTCTGGCCGTAGGAGAAGTAGATGCGGCCGGAGAACTTCGGCATGCGGATGGTCTTGGTCTGTCCTGCCGCCGGGCCCGGTATCGAGGCGTCGGGTGCGGGCGTGGGCGGGTTGCCGCCGGCGGGCCAGGGGTGGAACGTGCCGTTCGCGTCGGCCCAGCCCTGCCGGCCGGTGGACAGCTGAGTGCCGAGGTTGTAGACGTACACCTGCTCGCCGCGGGCCGAGTTGTTGGTGATGGTCAGGGGGATGGTGTCGGGGACCGCGGCATGGGCGGGGGACGACACCCCGGTGGCGAGCAATGAGCCGCCGAGCGCCGTGGCAAGGCTCAACACCACTGCTGTGAGGCGGCGTTTGAGTGTGCGCAGCATGGCCCTTCTCCGTTCGACTGTGGCCGGGAACCGTCCTGAGAGCGCTCTCAGAGCGTCTCGCTCTGATATGGACCTGTCAACGAGTTGGGAGTCTCTGATTCCGGATTCATCCATCTCGCCGCGACGGCCGTTCAGCCTCCGCCCTGCACCACGCCGTGGGTCGAGAGGGTGACGGGGGCACCGGAGGCGAAGTCGCCCGGGGGGATGCCCGGATGGTGCCCCTCGGGCGGCTTCGGCCGTGCGGTGGACGGGCCGAGCGTGAGACGGGAGACGATGCGGTAGCGGTCACCCCGGTAGAGGGAGTGGACGTACTCGACCGGGCGGCCGCCGGTGTCGGTGGTGAGCCGTTCGAACAGCAGGGCGGGCGAGAGCTCCGGCACATCGAGCAGATCCGCCTCGGCCCCGCAACGGCACCTACGCCGCCCGGGTCAGGTTCTCCGACGCCCCCAAGTACGGTCCGGACGGGGACCGCGTCGTCCAGACCTTCTTCACCATCAACGACCTCAAGGCCCCGATGGCCGACGACTACGCCGAGTACGACTTCGAGTACCTGCCCAACGGCGGCTGGGGCGAGCCGGCCAACATCCTCTACACCACGTCCTGGGAGACCTACAACCCCGACCCCTGGCAGGCCGTCAACCAGCACAGCGAGAGCCGGCGGAGCTTCGCGGGCTGGCACGACCTGGTGGTGACCATCGACGACCGGGCCATCACCTACTACGTCGACGGTCAGCACTTCGGCACCCACGACGCCGCGTATCTGCCCGAACGTCCGATGTCGATCAACTTCAACCAGTGGCTGATCGACCAGACGTCGACCGCTCCCCGCGCCTACGACCAGCAGGTCGACTACGTGCTGCACGTCAAGGACCAGGTCCTCACCCCGGCCCAGGTGGGCGCGAGGATCGGCGCGCTCCGCGGCGCCGGCACGTCCTTCGTGGACGAGGTCCCGGCGCCGTGACGCTCTGACCGCCGCGCCACTCGTACCCTCCGCCCGACCCACCGGCCGGGGCTCCCTGCCGGGAGCCCCGGCCGGCCGCGCGTGGATACCGGGTCCCCTTCCCGCAGAGTTCGCCCGATCTCTCCCCGGTCCTTCCGCCGGCGAGCCCGAGACGCTTCCCTCGGCCTCAGCGACAGCTCCCTGTCCCGTCAGCGGCCGGCGGAGGCCGGAGCGGCGCCTGGCTCGAAGCTCCCGCTGGGCGACACCGGCATCGAGTTCACCTGGCCGGACGCCGGGACCGGGGAGCCCGACAACTGGATACCGCACGGACAGCGCATCCGTCTCGACGGCCGGCCGGCGACCGGGATCTCGGCCTCGCCACCAACGGGCCCGCGCAGGGCACCGCGGTGGTCGAGTACACCGACGGCTCCACCCGGTCCGTGCCGGTGCGGTTCACCGACTGGACTCCCGGGACGGACCACCGGTTCGGCGGCGAGCCACTGGTGACCACGACGGGACGCAACCGGGCCGCCGGCGGCCCGGACACGGTCGAGACCAAGGCCTTCGCCACGCGTCCCGAGCCCCTGAAGCCGCAGAAGCGGGTCGCCGCCGCCGTCCTGCCGCAGGGCACCGACCGCGGCGTCATGCACGTGTTCGACGTGGCCCTCACCGACCGTCCCGATCTCGAGTTTCCAGGTCTCAGTACGTGACCGGGGACGGGGTGCCGGTGCCGCCCGCCCCGGCCGCCGACGACTGACGGCCGTACGGTGAGAGCCCCCGTCCCGCACCGGCGGGACGGGGCCNCCCGCCTTGCCTGCGGCGGGTGGTCGGCGCAGGCTGGTCACATGGTGCGAGCCCGACGCTCATCTCCTCCGTGCAGCGCGCCTTCCGGCTGCTGGAGGCGGCGAGCGCGCATCAGAACGGCGCGCGGGCCAAGCAGCTGGCCCGGGAGACGGGGCTGCCGCTGGCCACGGCGTACCACCTGCTGCGGACGCTCGTACACGACGGGTATCTGCGCAAGCTGGACGACGGCGCCTTCGTGCTGGGCGACCGGCTGCAGACCCTGCACTCGACGGGCAGCGGACAGGCGCTGCTCAGCCGGGTCCGGCCGGTGCTCGCCGCGCTGCGCGACGAGCTCTCCAGCGCCGCCTACCTCACCTTCTACGAGGACGGTGAGATCCGGGTCGCCGAGATCGTCGACGGTCCGCGCGCCCCGCGGGCGGATCTCTGGGTCGGCTTCGAGGACGCCGGACACGCCACCGCCCTGGGCAAGTCCGTGCTCCGTGAGCTCGACGACGAGGCGCGCCGCGAGTACCTCTCCCGGCATCCCCTCCACGACCTCACGCCCCGGACGGTCACCACGGCCGCGACGCTGATCCGCCAGCTCGGGACCACCGCCCTGGCCCCGGCCGTGACGGACCTGGAGGAGTACGCCGTGGGCACCGTCTGTGTCGCGGTGCCGGTCCGCAGCGGCCACACGCTGGGCTCGCTCGGTGTGTCGATGCCGAGGGACCAGCTCTCCCGGATCGACGAGGTCCGCGAACTGCTCCTCCCGAGCGTCGGCCGGGTGACGCGGAGCCTCTCGCTCACTATCTGAAAAGCACATCCTTGTGACGCTTCCGACGATCATCTTTCCTGAATGAGCAGATATTTCAGGACGCGCGTACGCCGCACAGAGGTGAGGACACCGGACGACACATGAGTCACGCCCCCCCCAGCACGGACGCGACCATTCACCGACGGACCCGTACCGGTGGAGGACCGGACGCACCTGGTCGGCCCCGGCGCCGGCGATCGCGCACTGGGCCGCCTGTACGTCGGCCCTGCCGATACTGATCGTCGTCCTCGTCGTGTGCGTCGACCTCTTCGGCGGCACGGGCACGACGTGGCTGCCGCTGCTGGCCGCCGGGCCGGCACTGGCGGCGTCGACCAGCCGGCCGGCCGGAGTCCTGGGCGTCGGCCTCCTGGCCTCCCTGCTCGGGGCGGGAATCGGCACCCGTCACGACATGGCGGCCTCGCAGCTGATCCTCGTACTCACCGCACTGCTGACCGTCACCCTGGCCGGCACGCTCGCGAGCGTGCTGCGGAAACGGCGTGAGCGGGTGCTCGCCGCGGTCCGCTCGGTCGCGGAGACCGCCCAGCACGCCCTGCTCAAGCCGGTCCCGGAGATCGTCGGCCCGTTCCAGGCGGCGGTCCGCTACAGCGCCGCCGCGGCCGAGGCCCGGATCGGCGGTGACCTCTACGCCCTCGTCCCCACCCCGTACGGGGTCAGGATGATCATGGGCGATGTGCGGGGCAAGGGGCTGCCGGCCGTGGGGACCGCCGCTCTCGTGCTCGGCGTGTTCCGGGAGGCGGCCCACGACGAGCCGGACCTCCGGGAGGTCGTGGCCCGGATCGAACGGAGCCTCGCCCGCAACCTCGGCGGCGACGACTTCGTCACCGCCGTGGTCGCCGGATACCCGGAGCCCGGGCGACTGGAGATGGTCAACTGCGGACACGCCGCTCCGTTGCTGATCCGGGGCACGGACGTGCGGCCGGTGGACCCCGTCCACCCCGCGCCGCCCCTGGGACTGCGTGCCCTCGTCGACGACTCCCCGTGCCTCCGGGTGGTGCCGTTTCTGGAGGGGGACCAGCTGCTGCTCTACACCGACGGAGTCACCGAGGCCCGCGACGCCGACCGCGCGTTCTCCCCCTTGACCGAGGGCATCGCCCGGCACCTGTGCGACGAGCCGGACCGCACCCTCAGCGCACTGCACCGGGAAGCCCCTGTACGTCCGTGAGGGCGCCGTGCTGCCGCCGGCGGGCGACGACTCCCGGCCGGACGGCGACTGGCTGGACGCGCCGGAACTGCTCGTGCACCCGCCGGCCGCGCCCGGCTACACGGCCGAGGTCACCGTGCCGGACACCGCGGGGCTGCCGGCCGCGACGTTCCGGGTCCGGCGGGACGGCGATGTCCTGCGGGTCACGGCGACGGGGACCGACCGGCCGTTCGCGGTGCGCGTCCCCGGCGGGGCCCGGGCGACGGGTACGGGCGAGGTGACACTGCCGCTCGGGTGACCCGGGTCAGGTCCCCGGGTGGCTCCCCGGGCCGTGACCGGGGCCGGCCAGGGGGGTCGGTGAGAGGACCGCCTCCTCCTCACCGGCCTCCAGCAGGGTGTCCGCCGCGCCCACGATCAACGGGTCCGGCTTGCCCAGCGCCCCGTGGTCCTTCGCCGGATAGTCGCAGCGGTCGAGGAGGCTGCGCATGGCCTCGAGCCGGCCCCGGCGCTTGTCGTTGTTCTTCACCACGGTCCACGGCGCGTGGGGCGTGTCCGTGGCCCGGAACATCTCGACCTTGGCCTGGGTGTAGTCGTCCCACAGGTCCAGTGAGGCGAGGTCCATCGGGGACAGCTTCCAGCGCCGCAGCGGATCGACCTGGCGGATCGCGAAGCGGGTCCGCTGTTCGGCCCGGGACACGGAGAACCAGAACTTCAGCAGCATGATGCCGTCGTCGGTGAGCAGTTGCTCGAACATCGGCGTCTGCTCGAGGAAGTGGCGGTACTCGGCCTCCGTGCAGAACCCCATGACCCGCTCGACCCCGGCACGGTTGTACCAGGACCGGTCGAAGAAGACGATCTCGCCCCGGGCCGGCAGATGAGCCACGTACCGCTGGAAGTACCACTGTCCCGCCTCCCGCTCGGTCGGCTTCTCCAGGGCCACCACGCGGGCACCGCGGGGGTTCAGGCGCTCCATGAACCGCTGGATGGTGCCGCCCTTCCCGGCCGCGTCCCGTCCCTCGCAGACCACCACGATCCGCTGACCGGTGTCCTTCACCCACCGCTGCATCTTCAGCAGTTCGATCTGCAGGAGGCGCTTCGTCCGGTCGTACTCCGCTCTGCGCATCCTGCGGTCGTAGGGGTGGTTCTCCCGCCACGTCTCGATGGGGGCGCCGTCGGCGTCGAGGAGCACGGGGCGTCCCGGACGCCGGTCGTCGACCTCCAGCCCCTGGAGCAGATCGTCACCGGACGTGCCGGAGGAAGGCCCCCCGGCTTCCGTACGGCCCTCCGGTGTGTCCGCGTGTTCGGCCGTCACGTCGTCTCCCGCCTCTCCGGTGCACTACGGAAAGCGTATGTCCCCCAGCCCGGGGCGGTAATCCGGCAACATGGCCCGGGAGCGGGAGCGGGCCCCGACGGGTACGTTGCGGGAACAGCCGACGGGCGGGCAGCGCCGTCCACCGTGTCCGGGGCAGAGGGGACTCACGACGTGCAGATCGATCTGCAGGGCCGTACAGCGCTGGTCACCGGTTCCACCCAGGGCATCGGGGCCGCGATCGCCACCGGACTCGCGCGGTCGGGAGCCCGGGTCGCGGTCAACGGCCGCTCCACCGGACGCGTACGGAAGAGTGCGGCCGCGATCGGGCGGGAGGTGCCGGGCGCCGACCTCGTGCCGGTCGCCGCGGACGTGACCACCGAGGCGGGCGCGGAACAGGTGGCCGAGGCCCTGGGACGGGTGGACATCCTCGTCAACAACCTCGGCGTCTTCGGGGCGGCGGACCCGATGGAGATCACCGACGACGAGTGGCGGCGCTACTTCGAGGTGAACGTCCTGGCCGCCGTCCGGCTGACCCGGCTCTTCCTGCCGGGCATGACCGGGCGCGGCTGGGGACGCGTCCAGTACATCGCCAGCGACTCGGCGATCGTCACTCCCGCCGAGATGATCCACTACGGGATGTCCAAGACGGCGCTGCTCGCCGTGAGCCGGGGCTTCGCCAAGCAGGCCGCGGGCACGGGGGTCACGGTGAACTCGGTCATCGCCGGGCCCACCCACACCGGCGGGGTGGAGGACTTCGTCTACGAGCTGGTGGACCGTGGGCTTCCGTGGGAGGAGGCGCAGCGCGCCTTCATGCGCGAGCACCGGCCGCAGTCGCTGCTGCAACGGCTGATCGAGCCCGGGGAGATCGCGAACATGGTCGTCTACCTGGCTTCCGACCAGGCCTCCGCGACGACCGGCGGGGCGCTGCGCGTCGACGGCGGCTATGTCGACTCGATCCTGCCCTGAGGACCGCCGGCCTGCCTGCCGACCCGCCCGTCCGGCACGGTTGCCGGACGGGCGGATGCCGGACGGGCGGATGCCGGACGGGCGGATGCCAGGTATCCGGGCACCGGATGGCCGGATACCGGGTGCCTGATCAGCCGGTGTTGTCCGGGGTCCTGATGTGGTCACGGATCCAGACGCCGGCCGGCTTCAGCGACGACGTGCCGGTCCAGGGGCCGTTGTTGTCGCATGTGCCGGTGGTGAAGACGGCGCCGGAGCGGTGGTCGTCGGAGAAGTTCCAGTTGACCCAGCTGATCTTCTTGTCCGCCATCAGGTCGAGATAGCGCTGGGACATCGTGAAGTCGTCGGCGCCCTCGCCCGCGTAGTTCTGGGTGCCGAACTCGGTGACGAACACCGGGATCCGGTCGGCGGCGCGGGAGAGGACCGCCAGGTACTCGTCCCGGTGCGAGGCGGCGTAGAAGTGGAAGGCGTACATGATGTTGGAGGCGTTGACCGGGCTGTTCACGACCTCCGACTCGTCGGCGCCCTCGGAGACGCCGAACGAGGACCATGCACGGGTGCCGACGAGGACGGGGGCGTCGGAGTCGATCCCGCGGATGACCGGGATGATCTGCTCCGCGTAGCTCTTGATCCGTGACCAGCTCACGTCACTGGGCTCGTTGGCGATCTCGTAGAGGATGTTGTCGCGGCCCTTGTTCCGGCTCGCGATGTCGGTGAAGAACTTCCGGGCGTTGTCGAGGTTCGCCATGGGGTCGCCGGGGTCGAGCATGTGCCAGTCGACGATCACGTACATGCCGCGGTCGCTCGCCTGCTGGACCAGGGAGTCGGCCAGCCGGGTGAAGTGCGCGGGATCGGTCTCGTAGCCGCCCTCCTGCACGTAGGTCGAGACGCGCAGGACGTCGGCCTTCCAGTCCCCGGCCAGTGCGTCGAGTGATCCGCCGGTCAGGCACTGGGGGTACCACTGGGTGCCGTGGGTGCTCATGCCGCGCAGCTGGACGGGATTGCCGTGCTCGTTGCAGAGCTTGGTGCCGCAGACCTCGAGCCGGCCGTTGAGGTCCACGGGGGTGCCTGCCTGGGGCGGGTCGGTGGGCGGGTCCGTGGGCGGATCGGTCGGTGTGGTGCCGCCGCCTTGGCAGGGCAGGCCGTTGACCGTGCAGTTGAGGGGCAGTCCGGTGCCGGAGGCGTTGAAGCCGAAGCTCTGCCGGCCGCCGGGGGCGATGGTGGGGTTGTAGGAGACGTCGGTGAAGCGGTAGTGCTGCCCCTGCTGGGTCTTGGTCGCGGACCAGTGGCTGCCGACCGTCGTACCGGCGGGCAGGTCGAACTCGATCGTCCAGCCCTCCGCCGGGGTGTCGCCGTCGTTGGTGATCGACACGTCGGCGCCGTACCCGGTCTCCCACGCGGTGGTGCGGGTGATCTCCGCGGTGACGCGGTCGGCCGCCGTCTCCGATCGGGCGGCGGCGTTCGCGCCGGTGGAGGCCGGTGCGGCGGGCGCCGCGGTGGCGGTGGTCAGGGCGAGGAGGAGGGCACTGGCGAGGGCCGCGGCGGCCGCGGCGGGGCGTAGCTGGAAGCGTGCCGGTGTCATGGGGGGCTCCGTCCAGGACTGGATGGTTAGGAAAGTTTCCTAACCAGAAGGAACCAGAGCCGGCCTTCGATTGCAAGGTGCACGACAAACCTGCTCCGCCGGTCCGGCCGAACGGCCTGGTCAGCGGAGCAGCAACTGGACGAGAGCGGCGGTGCCGATGACGACGATGAGGGCGCGCAGCACCGCGGGACTGAATCTGCGGCCCGTCACCGCCCCGAGCTGTCCGCCCAGGGCGGAGCCGGTCGCGATGAGCGCGACGGCTGTCCAGTCGAAGTCGGCGACGAACAGGAAGAAAGTCGCGGCAACGGTGTTCACGATGGCGGCGAGCACGTTCTTGACGGCGTTGAGCCGCTGCAGGGGCTCGTCGAGGAGCAGGCCCATCAGGGACATGTAGATGATGCCCTGCGCGGCGGCGAAGTAGCCGCCGTAGACGCTGGCCAGCGTCAGGCCGGTGAACAGGGGCCATCCGCCGTCGCGACGGGCGGGCTTTTCCCGGCGCCGGGTACGGCCGCGCAGCTTCCTGCCGATGAGGGGCTGGAGCGCGACGAGGACGAGGGCGAGCCCGACCAGGGTCGGCACGATGGTTTCGAACGCCTCTGCGGGCAGGGCCAGCAGGAGTGTGGCCCCCGTGATCCCGCCGAGCGCCGAGCCGATGCCGAGTCTGCGGACCCGGCGGCCCTGGCCGGAGAGTTCCCGCCGGTAGCCGATGGCGCCGCTGATGGCGCCGGGGACCAGGCCGAGGGCGTTGGAGACCGTGGCGGTGAGGGGTGACAGGCCGGTGGCGAGCAGGACGGGGAAGGTGACCAGGGTTCCCGAGCCGACGACCGCGTTCATGGCGCCCGCGCCGACGCCCGCCGCGAAGACGCCGAGCATCTCCACCGGGGTCACGCCGCGGCTCCGGTCACGTCATGACCGGAGAGTGATGTCCCACGCCGACCGGGCCCCGTGCAGATGTTCATGGCACGACGCCAGCCCGCGGACCCTTCGGCGGTCGCCGAGGGGTCCGCGTCGGGCTCGCCGGTCTCGCGTATCAGATCTGCCGGCCGGCTGTCTGACCGGCTGCCTGGCCGGTCGCGTGGCCGGTGGGGTGGCCGGTGGGGTGGCCGGTGGGGTGGCCCAGCAGTTCGGACGCCGTCTCGAGCGGGGAGAGTTCACGCACGGGCGGTTCGGCCTCGGGGTCGGCGTGGCAGGTGAAGCCGAGACGGGTCATGGCCCGGACGACCTCGCCGGTGGTGAAGTCGCGGCGGTCCTGCCGGGTGATGACCTGCCCCACCTGCTTGACGGGGTAGCGGCGGCGGCCGACGGTCACGGACTCACCCGTGACCGCTTCCGGTGTGATGCCCTTCATCGACTCCAGGACTCCGGCCTTGGTCAGGTCGAACGGGTATCGGGCGATGACGCAGCGCATGTTGCCTCTCAGGGGAGAGAAGGGAGACGGGCCGACCGGGTGGGTGAGTGGCCCACGGGGACTGAAGCGGTTCGGGAGCGAACGACGACATGTCGAGGGCCGCGTGAGCGGCCGGACCGCCATGTCGTCATGTCGCTTTCTCGACATGTCGTCACGGAGGG
>NZ_NEUB01000863.1 GCF_002910825.1 Streptomyces sp. SM1
CCGTCGGCCGGGGGCCGGTCTGCCGGCGCCTGCTAGCGCCTCACCGCCTTGAGGACCACGAACTTCGGGTCCGACGCCACCACTTCGCTGTTGCCGAACAGCCGCCGCAGCCGCACGTGGTACCCCAGGTGCCGGTTGCCGATCACCCACAGCTCACCTCCCGGGCGCAGGGCGCGGTGGGCATCGGTGAACATGCGCCGCGCCGTGGCGTCGGTGGTCGCCTGGTGGGAGTGGAAGGGCGGGTTGTTGAGCACGAGGTCGACGCTGCCGGCCGGCAGATCCGACAGACCGTCGCCGACCCGGAACTCGGCGTGTCCGGGCACGCCGTTCGCCCGGTACGTGGCCTCCGCCGACGCCACCGCCTGGAAGGACTCGTCCACGAACAGCACCTCGGCCCGCGGATCGGCCAGCGCCATCGCCGTACCGACCACACCGTTGCCGCAGCCCAGGTCCACCACCCGGCCGCCGTCACGGCCGCCGGGCAGGTGTTTCAGGAAGAACCGGGTGCCGATGTCGAGACGGTCCGCGCAGAAGACGCCGGCGTGATTGACGACCGTCCGGCCCGAGGCCGGACCGATGTCCTCGGGCAGGGTGTAGCGGTAGGGCCAGGGGTTCGGGGGGCGGGCCGGTACGGGCTCCGGTGTGCAGAGGATCAGCCGCGCCTTCTTCTCGGCGAGCGAGGTCCTGGTCGGGCCCAGGATCCGCTCGAAGAGGTGGAGCGTGGAGGTGTGGATCTCCTTCACCATGCCGGTACCGACGACGACCGTCTCCGCGTGCACCGCCGGCGCCAGCCGCAGCAGCTGGTCCTCCAGCAGCGCCAGGCTCTTCGGCACGCGGACGAGCAGTACGTCGATCCGGTCCGGCGGGGGATCCTGCGTGGTGAGCAGCCGGACCGTGCCGGGTGCGACGCCGTTGCGGGCGAGGTTCGCGCGGGTCGCCTCCTGTCCCAGCCAGGAATCGGTGATCTGCGTCGGGTGGTGCGCCGCGAGCGCCGTGACCAGCGCGCCCCAGCGGTCGCCGACGACCACGACCGTGCCGGACAGCGGGACCCGCCGCTCGGCGAGATGTCTGAGGAGATAGGTGTCGGAGGCGTCCCAGGCGCGCAGCCTGTCCCGCGGATCCTCGGGGAAACGGGCCAGCACCGGCTCGCCCCACGGAGTCGTCATACGGTCGTTCATCGTCCGCCCAGGCTAGCCGAGCACGGACCCGGCAGATCCTGGGGAGGACGGAGGCATGGACGACGCCGGACTGTTCCCCAGGGCACGCAGCGAGATCGCGCCGGGCGCGGTCCACGTGCCGGGATGGCTGGACGCGCGGGAGCAGCGCGGCTCCTGCACGCCTGCCGATGGGGGTCCCCGGTCGAGCGAAGCCGAGACTGGGGGAGGGCGCGCCCTCCCGCCGGACCGCGCACCGTGCGCACGCCCGGCGGCGGCACCATGACCGCCCGGCAGGTGTGCCTCGGCCGGCACTGGTATCCGTACGGCTGTGCCCGCACCGGGGCGCCGACGGCGACGGCGCCCCGGTGAATCCCCTTCCCCGGTGGCTCGGCGAGCTGGGCCGCCGCGCGGTGACCGACGCACTGGGCGAGGACGCCGCGCGAGGGGCCGCCTACGACATCGCGCTGGTCAACTCCTACGACGCCGGTGCCCGGATGGGCACGCACCGCGACAGCGACAAGGTATCGCTCGCACCCGTGGTGTCGCTGAGCCTCGGCGACACGTGCGTCTTCCGCTTCGGCAATCCCGTGACCGGGCCCGCCCGTACACGGACGTGGAACTGCGCGGCGGCGACCTGTTCGTCTTCGGCGGACCGTCCCGGCTCGCGTACCACGGCGTGCCGCGGGTGCACGCGGGCACCGGACCGCCGGAGCCGGGGCTGAGCGGGCGGCTGAACATCACGCTGCGGGGCAGCGGCCTGTAGTCCGCACCGCTTGCGGATCATGGGAGACTCGCCTTCATGAGCGGGAAGGCGGACCCCCGGCCGGCGGGGAAAGGGACCACCTCGAGGACGCGGCTGGACCGGGGGCGCGGCGCGCTCGGACCCGCACTGGAACTCGTGCACACCGGGCGCGCGCCGACCCGCGCGGTACTCACCGCCGAGCTCGGCGTGACCCGCGCGACGGCCGGCGCGGTCGCTGCCGAACTGGAGGCGCTGGGGCTGATCAGGGTCGACGCCAGGCCCGGTGCCGCAGCCGGTTCGCAGGGGCGCCCCTCGCACCGGCTCTCCGTCGCGGAGGACGGCCCCGTGGCGCTCGCCGCGCAGGTGCACTCCGACGGTTTCCGGGCGGCGCTGGTCGGGCTCGGCGGCCGCATCGTCGCCACGGCGCCCGGCTGCGAGGTCATCGACGCCGACCCGGCGAAGGTCCTCGGTTCCGTCGTCGCGGCCGGCGCCGAACTGCTGCGGGAGACCGGGCGGAGATGCGTGGGGGCCGGGCTCGCCGTGCCGTCGGCGGTGGCCGAACCGGAGGGGCTCGCCCTCAACCCCCTGCACCTGGCCTGGCCCGCCGGGGCCCCGGTGCGGGAGATCTTCGCCGGACAGGTGCGCGCGGCCGGCCTGGACGGACCCGCCTTCGCGGCCAACGACGTCAACCTGGCCGCCCTCGCCGAACACCGGCACGGCGCCGGACGCGGCTCCCGCGACCTGCTGTGCGTGGCCACCGGCCACCGCGGAGTGGGCGGGGCACTGGTGCTCGACGGCCTTCTGCACTCGGGCAGTTCGGGTCTCGCCCTGGAGGTCGGCCACCTCGCCGTCAACCCCGACGGCCGTCCCTGTCACTGCGGCGGCCGAGGGTGTCTCGACGTCGAGGCCGACCCGCTGGCCCTGCTCACCGCGGCGGGACGGGCGCCGGGTCCCGAGATGTCCCTGCTGAAACAGGCCGACGACCTGATCCGCGGTCAGTACGGCGAACCGGACGTGCGCATCGCCGCCGAGTCCCTCATCGACCGGCTCGGTCTGGGGCTCGCCGGACTGGTCAACATCCTCAACCCCGACAGGATCATCCTCGGCGGACTGCACCGCACCCTGCTCGAGGCCGACCCGAACCGGCTCCGCGCGGTCGTCGCCGACCGCAGCCTGTGGGGTCGCAGTGGCGGTGTCCCCATCCTCGCCTGCACCCTGGACCACAACAGTCTCGTCGGCGCGGCGGAACTGGCCTGGCAGCCGGTGCTGGACGATCCTCTGGGGGCACTGGCATAGGAAGACGGCCGGCGTCCCGGAACGCCGGCGCGACGACAGCCGGCCGCCCGACCCGCCTCACCGCTCCGAACACCGAGGAGTCCGTAGTGTCCAAGCCCCCGCTGCCGCCCGAGGCCGACGCGCTGCTGCGCAGGCCCAACCCCTGCGTCATGGCCACGCTGCGCTCCGACGGCGCGCCCGTGTCCACCCCCACCTGGTACCTGTGGGAGGACGGCCGCGCGCTGGTCAACTTCGACGAGAGCCGGGTGCGCCTGAAGCACGTCCGGCGCGACCCGCGCGTCACCCTCACGGTCCTCGCCGGGGACGACTGGTACACCCATGTCACCCTCATCGGCCGCGTGGCCGACCTGTACGACGACGAGGGCCTGACGGACATCGACCGCCTGTCCCGGCACTACACCGGCAACCCGTACCCGGACCGCCGGCGTGCCCGGGTCAGCGGCTGGATCGAGGTCGAACGCTGGCACGGCTGGGGTGCGATGAAGGACAGCGACCAGGCCTCCGGCTGACCTGCGGCACCCGGGCGTCCGCGCGGGTGCCGTGACTCCCCGCGGGGGACCGGCACCGGTCGCTCCGGTCGGGCGGCGCTCCCGTACGCCTCGACCACGGTCCCCTCGCGGGCGGCGGGCAGGCGCCCGGGACGGGCC
>NZ_NEUB01000864.1 GCF_002910825.1 Streptomyces sp. SM1
GCCGCCCACCTCGCCTCCTACGCCGGACTGGCCCCCACCACGAAGCAGTCCGGCACCTCCATCCACGGCGAACACGCACCCCGAGGCGGCAACCGGCAACTCAAACGGGCGATGTTCCTGTCCGCCTTCGCCTGCATGAACGCCGACCCGGCCTCCCGCACCTACTACGACCGCCAGCGAGCCCGCGGCAAGACCCACACCCAAGCCCTCCTCCGCCTCGCCCGCCAGCGCATCAGCGTCCTGTTCGCCATGCTCCGCGACGGCACCTTCTACGAACCCCGGACACCGAAAGACGTCGAGCTCGCCGCATAACCCCAGCAACACCGAACCACCCCAAACCCGACAAGGGTGCCTTGACGAAGGACATAGAGGCACCCCCCCCGGCACCGGACACACGGGACCCGGTCTGCGTCATGGCCCCGGCGTGGGGGCGACACGGACCTCGATGTCACCGATCATGTGGACCGGCCAGGGCCGGGCGTAGCCGGGCGGGGTACCTCCGGGGCCGGTGAGGGTGGCGACCGGGGTGCGCTCCGCGGTGCGCAGGATCTCGCCGACCGTGGTGTTCTCGTTGTTGCCGAACGTCGCGCCGGAGGAGCAGCCGGTGTAGTAGCCGATGGGGATGGACCGGTACCCGGTGAGCAGGCAGGGCGGGCGGACGCCGAGCCGGTGCAGTTCACCGGCCGTGCGGGCCCAGTCGCGGCGGCCGTCGAGGGTACGGCCGACGGTGTGCCCGAGGACGGCCAGCTGCACGGTGAGATGGCCGGCCATGGCGAGCGCGACCAGCGCCGCGGCGGCCGGCCGCCACCGTCCGCGCGGTGCCGTGACCAGGTACCACAGTGCCTGGGCGACCGGGATCGCGAGCAGGGCGTAGGCCGGCTGGAGGAAGCGGGGCGCCGCGTACCCGATCATGAACAGGTACGGGATCGCCGCGCTGGTGGCGCAGGCCAGCGGCAGCAGGGTGCGCAGGGTGCGGCGGGCCCGTACGGCGACGACCAGCCCGAGGACGGCCGGCAGCGGCAGGACGAACCACCACAGGGTGATCACCGGGTGGGGCATCGACCCGGTGCACGGACGGCACAGGGCGCGTCCGCCGAGGCTGCGGAGCTGGTCGTCCACGGCCATGTGCAGGCCGAGCCCGCCCTGGATGCGGGAGGCCTCGGCCAGCCGCTCCCCCAGTCCGCCGAAGGCGGTGTACGCCTCGATCACCCACTCGGCCCCGCCCGCCGTGAGGCCCCCGGCCAGGGCGAGCAGCGACCGCCACTGCCGGCCCGCCAGGGCGAGGACGAACAGCGGGACCGCCACCCAGACGGCGTCGGTGGGGCGCATCCAGGCCATGAGCGCGGTGCCCGCCACCACGGCCCACAGCGGGCCGCCCGCCGAGGGGTCCGCGCGGTGGCGCAGGAACCCGCCGACGGCGATCAGCGCGCCGATGGCGACCCAGTAGTTGGGCATGGCCTGGGGACCGTAGAAGAGGGTCACCCACAGGGAGGCGAAGAAGGCGCCGGCGGTGACCAGGATCCGGGGCGGGAAGAGGCCCCGCCAGCAGCGCAGGGCCAGGTAGAGGGCGAGACCGGAGAGCACGGCGAGGTAGACGCGCAACAGCACCGTGGAGTCGGACCAGGACGCGACGGGCGCCACCAGGAGGGTGACACCCCGGGAGCGGGGTGCGCTGAAGAAGGCGGCAGGGTGGTGGGAGGTGATCTGGCTGGTGTAGACGATCTCGTCCCAGCCGAGGCCCAGCACGGGGCGGACGAGGACGAGTTGGGCGAGGGTGAAGACGGCGGCGAGCACCGCGAGCGTCCTGCCGTCGTACGCCGGCCGGGAGGCATCCTGCCCGGACCGCTGCTCGCGGCGTCGTGTTGCGGCGAGCAGGGCACCGGCGCCGTCGGTCATCGTCCGTCCTTCGTTCTCACGCGTCATGGGTTCCGGGTTTCGCGGGCCGCGGGGACCGAGCGGGATGAGATCCGGCCGGGCTTTCGAAGATCTCGCACAACCTAACCCGCCCGAAACGGGCATGTGGGGGTATATACGGCCAACCGTCGCAGTGGCCCGCGGGGCCGTGATGTGCTCATGCCCCACGTCCGAGCTCTGCCAGGTCCGTGACGACCCGGTCGGCGCCGTGCGCGTACAGGGCGTCGGCCTGGCCCACCCGGTCCACGCCGACGACGTAGCCGAAGTGACCGGCGCGGCCCGCGTCCATGCCGGCGAGCGCGTCCTCGAACACGGCGGAGCGGGACGGCGGCACACCGAGCTCTCGGGCCGCGGCGAGGAACGTGTCCGGCTCCGGCTTCCCGGGCAGACCGCGTTCGGCGGCGACCACCCCGTCGATCCGGACGTCGAAGAGGTCCTCGGCGCCGATCGAGCGCAGCACGTCACGGCAGTTGGCGCTGGAGGAGACGATCGCGGTGCGCAGGCCCCGGGCGCGGACCGCGTCGATGTACCGCAGGGTCCCGTCATAGGCGGCCACGCCGTCGGTACGGATCCTCGCCAGCAGCAGTTCGTTCTTGCGGTTGCCGAGGCCGTGCACGGTACGGACACCGGGCGGGTCGTCCGGTGCGCCCTCGGGCAGCGCGATGTCGCGGGAGGCGAGGAAGGTGCGTACGCCGTCGGCGCGTGGGCGGCCGTCGACGTACTGGTCGTAGTCGGTGCCGGTGAAGGGGCGGAAGGCGTCGCCGTCCCGCTCGCGGAGGAACGCGTCGAACAGTTCCTTCCAGGCGGCCGCGTGGACGGCGGCCGTCCTCGTGACGACGCCGTCGAGGTCGAAGAGGCAGGCGAGGATGTCCTCGGGCAGACCCAGATCCGTCATGGGGAACACCTTCCCGCCACGACCCCGGACAGGGGATCGACTCCGGCCACATGGCGGCAGAACACCGGCCGGCCAAGTGACACACTCTCCCTGTGGCGCTGACCTTCGACGACCTCCTCCGGCGCGCCCGTTCCCTCCCGGGGGACGGCCGGCGCGCGATCCTCGGCATCGCCGGCAGCCCGGGCGCGGGCAAGTCCACACTCGCCGCTCGTCTGGTGCGGGAGCTGAACGGAGCCGGGGAGCCGTGGGTGGCGCACGTGCCGATGGACGGTTTCCATCTCGCCGACGCCGAACTCGACCGTCTCGGCCGCCGGGACCGCAAGGGTGCCCCGGACACCTTCGACGCGGCCGGGTACGCGGCCCTGCTGCGGCGGCTGCGCGAGGAGGCGGACGGCGAGATCGTGTACGCGCCCGGCTTCGAGCGGGTGCTGGAGCAGCCGCTGGCGGGAGCGGTGCCCGTGCCGCCGGCCGCCCGGCTGGTGGTGACGGAGGGCAACTACCTGCTGCTGGACACCGGCGCCTGGGCACAGGTCAGGCCGTGGCTGGACGAGGTGTGGTTCTGCGCCCTGGACGAGGAGGAGCGGCTGCGCCGTCTGATCGCCCGGCACGTGGAGTTCGGCAAGAGCCACGCGGAGGCGGTGGCCTGGG
>NZ_NEUB01000865.1 GCF_002910825.1 Streptomyces sp. SM1
CGGATGCGGCGCCGGGTCGTCCACCAGGTCGCTCGCCCACATCGGCACCTCGATCACCGCGGTCATACCCCCGTAGCGGTGGACGTGGTACCAGGTGCTGTGCCGGGCGTCGTCGGTCAGGCTCGGATAGGCCGGCGAGGCCTCCGGCGCCGGCATGACGTGCACCCCCGGACCGGACGCGGGCCAGCCCGCCGCGTCCGAGGCGCCCGTCTCCACCGGAATGTGCAGCTGCGCCGCCGACTTGGCGAACGGTTCGGCCAGCCCGGGCACGTCCCGCGTCAGCTGCACCCAGCTGCCGCCCAGCTCGGTGCCGTGCAGGGACACCTGCAGATAGGGCCGCAGCTCGTCGATCACCCCGGTCAGCGCCCGGGTCTCCGGCGGCAGCCGGTCGGGCGGCAGCACCGACGGAGCCCACTCCGGCTGCTCCGGCCCCGAGGGACGGAAGAAGCCCAGGTGGTAGTCGTACAGCGTGCGCGGTGCCGGTGTCACGTGGAGGCTCGCGCCGTCGGGGTCCGCGCAGAGCAGGAAGTGCCACGACACGCCGTCACGCAGCCCCGGCTCCCGCAGGGCCCGCCGGGCCAGCGCGAGCAGCGTGCCCCCGCCGGCCGGTTCGTTGGCGTGGGCGCCGGCCACCACCAGGACGGCCCGCCGCGCGCGTCCCACGGACATTAGGTGCAGCGGCCGGCCCGCGCGGGAGACACCCACCTCCCGCAGGGTGCACAGGCCCGGCCGTCGCACGGCCAGCGCACGGGCGGAGAACACCAGTTCGGCCACCGTCGGATAGCGCGACTCCCGCAGCGGACTCACCCCCCGTCACCACCTGAATCCGCCCTGTACTGCGCAGTACCCCACGGCCGGGAGACGGTGTCAAGAGCGCGACGGGGGAGACTCCAGGGGCGCCCGGAGGCACGCCGGAACCCGGCCGCCGCGCGTGCGTCACCGCTGGTGCGGCCCTGTCCCAGGGGCGCCGGAAGCACCTCTCCGATCCGAACGCCCGTACGCGCGCCTGGCCCGGCGCCGGGTGTCAGTCCGCGATCCGCTCGAGCAGCGCCACCGGCAGCCGGTCGAACAGTTCCGTCACGCGCGCGTGCCCGCTGAAGCTCCGCGCGGGGTCCAGCACATCGGCCCACCGCCCCGGCGGCAGCGGCAGCCGCGTGTCACCCCAGCCGCCCTCGTCCGCGAGCCGCAGCGACAGGCGGGTCACCGCGGTGAGCACCTCTCCGGAGCGTACGAACGCCGTACAGTGCGCCGCCGCGGGCCCCTCGGCAGGCAGCGGGTCGTACGACGCCCTGTCACCGAAGACGTCCGGCTGCCGTGCCCGCAGCCGCAGCGCCGCCCGCGTCACCGCCTCCTTCTCGCTCCCGTCGGCGGCGAACCGCACGGTGCGCCGGTTGTCCGGGTCGACCAGGGCCCGGTACTCGTGCTCCGTGCCCTGGTAGAGATCGGGCACCCCCGGCATCGTCAGATGGACCAGGGCCGCGCCCAGGACGTTCGCCCGGATGTGCGGCTCCAGCGAGGCGCGGAACGCCGCCACCCGCTCGCCCGGAACCCCGCACGGTGCCGCCGTCACGAACCGCGCCACCGCCTCCTCGTACGACGGTTCCTGCTCCGTCCAGCTGGTGTGCAGGCCCGCCTCCCGCACATGCTTCAGCAGCGCCCCCCGTACTCGCTCCTCCTCCGCCGGTCCCAGCCCGAACACCGTCTGCCAGGCCGCCCAGGCCAGCTGGGCGTCGGGTACGCCCTCACCGCCGCGCGTCACCTCGGCAAGGAGGTCCGTCCAGCGTCCGGGGCACTCGGTGAGCACGTGCAGCGCCGCCCGCACATCGGCGCTGCGCTTCGCGTCGTGCGTCGACAGGACCGTCCCGGTGGCCGGCCAGTCGCGCTGCACGCGCGCGCAGTACGCGTGGAACCGCTCCGGGGACACCGCCGGGCTGCCGGGCTCGCCGCCCACCTCGGTCGCCGACAGCAGCGGCACGTAGCGGTAGAACGCGGTGTCCTCGACGGACTTGGCCCGCAGCGCGGACGCGGTCTGCGCGAACCGCGTACGGAACTCCATGTACGCGGGCCCGTCCCCGTACCGCCCGAGCACCAGGTCCCGTACGACGTCCACGGCCCCGGCCTCCTCGGGGACGGCGAAGGCGAGCCGGGCCTCGGCCGCGGCCTCCTCGGTGACCACGGCGCCCGCGTCCACGGAGGCGTAGGGGCGGTAGACCCCCAGCCGGACCAGCAGTTCCCGGAGCGCCGTGCGCAGCGCCCAGGGCGCGCGGTCGCGCAGTCCGGTCCCGGCGGAGGTCGCGCACAGCCGGCTCGTCAGCCGGGTCAGCCGGTCCATCTCCGTCGCCAGCTCGTGTGTGAGCACCTTGTACGCGGCCCGCCGCACCGTGGCGTCCCAGTCGCCGCCCCGGTCCGGCTGCGGGGCCGCGAACCTCCGGTACTGGCCGAGCAGCTCCCCGAACCCGGCCGGGTCCGTGAACAGGCCGTCCACGTGCCGCAGGGCGTCGTAGCCGGTGGTGCCCGCGACCGGCCAGGACGCGGGCAGCGCCTCGCCGTCGGCGAGGATCTTCTCCACCACCGTCCACCGGCCGCCGGTGGCCTCGTGCAGCCGCCGCAGATAGCCGTCGGGGTCGGCGAGCCCGTCGGGGTGGTCGACGCGCAGCCCGTCGATCACCCCCTCCCGGAGCAGCTGGAGGATCTTGGCGTGGGTCGCCTCGAACACCTCCGGGTCCTCCACCCGCACCCCGATCAGCTCGGAGATGCTGAAGAAGCGCCGGTAGTTCAGCTCGGTGCGGGCCAGCCGCCACCACACGGGGCGGTACCACTGAGCGTCCAGCAGCCGCGGCAGCGGCAGGTCGGCGGTGCCCGTCCGCAACGGGAACGCGTGGTCGTGGTAGCGCAGTACGTCGCCGTCGGTCTCGAGCCGGTCGACCTCCTCGCCCAGCGGCCCGCCGAGCACCGGCAGCAGCACCTGCCCGCCCTGCGCCTCCCAGTCGATGTCGAACCACCGCGCGCGGGGCGAGGACGGGCCGTCGCGCAGCACCTCCCACAGCGCGCGGTTGTGGCGCGGGGACATCGCCATATGGTTCGGGACGATGTCCACGATCAGCCCGAGCCCGTGCTCCCGCGCGGTGCGCGCCAGTTCCCGCAGGCCCTCCTCGCCGCCGAGTTCCTCGCGCACCCGCGCGTGGTCCACCACGTCGTAGCCGTGCGGTGAGCCGGGCACGGCCTCCAGGACGGGCGACAGGTGAAGATGGGACACGCCGAGCGAGGCCACGTACGGCACGGCGTCCGCCGCCGCACGGAACGGGAAGCCGGGCTGCAGCTGCAGGCGGTAGGTGGCCGTGGGCGCCGCCGGGTCAGGTTGCTCAGGGGTCATGGGAACTTACGTACCCGCGCGGCGGCTTCTCGTGTCATCGCTCCTCCGATCGGGGGGGCGAGTGCGATGTTCTCCGTCCCGGACCCCCGCTCCTCAAACGCCGGAGGGGCTGACACTCAGCCCCTCCGGCGTTTGAGGAGCGGGGGTCCGGGGGCAGCGCCCCCGGGGACGGGACAGGGAAGGGGCGGCGGGGGCGAAAGAATGCAAAGGGCCGCCCGCCCCACCTACACCGGCCGCTGCAGCACCGTCATGCTGCGGTCGGTCAGCGTCAGCCGGGTGCCCGCCGCCACCTCCGGGCCGGTGCCCGGCGGTACGCCGTCCGCGCGGGCGGTGTCGACGACCACCTGCCACTGCCGGCCGTGGTCGACCGGCACCACGAAGTCCAGCGGCCTGGGGGAGGCGTTGAACATCAGCAGGAACGAGTCGTCCGCGATCCGCTCACCACGCTGGCCGGGCTCGGAGATCGCGTTGCCGTTGAGGAACACCGTCAGCGCGGACGCCCGCGCGGAGTCCCAGTCCCGCTGGGTCATCTCCGCGCCCTCGGGAGTGAACCAGGCGATGTCGGACAGGTCGTCGTGGGTGCCCTCCACGGGACGGCCGTGGAAGAAGCGGCGTCGCCGGAACACCGGGTGGTCCTTGCGCAGCCAGACCATCGCGCGGGTGAACTCCAGCAGTTGCCGGCGCAGATCCTCCTCGCCCTCCGTCCCCGTCCCGGGCGCCGGCCAGTCGAGCCAGGCCAGCTCGTTGTCCTGGCAGTAGGCGTTGTTGTTGCCGCGCTGGGTGCGGGCCACCTCGTCGCCGTGGCTGATCATGGGCACGCCCTGGGAGAGCATCAGCGTCGCGATGAAGTTGCGCATCTGCCGGGCCCGCAGCCGCAGTACGCCGGGGTCGTCGGTCTCCCCCTCGGCGCCGCAGTTCCAGGACCGGTTGTGGCTCTCGCCGTCCCGGTTGTCCTCGCCGTTGGCGTGGTTGTGCTTGTCGTTGTACGACACCAGGTCGTGCAGGGTGAAGCCGTCGTGGCAGGTCACGAAGTTGATCGAGGCCAGCGGGCGCCGCCCGTCGTCCTGGTACAGGTCGGAGGAGCCGGTCAGCCGGGAGGCGAACTCCGCGAGCGCGCGCGGCTCGCCCCGCCACAGGTCCCGCACCGTGTCGCGGTACTTGCCGTTCCACTCGGTCCACAGCGGCGGGAAGTTGCCCACCTGGTAGCCGCCCTCGCCCACGTCCCAGGGTTCGGCGATCAGTTTGACCTGGGAGACCACCGGGTCCTGCTGGACCAGGTCGAAGAACGACGACAGCCGGTCCACCTCGTGGAACTGCCGCGCGAGGGTCGCCGCGAGGTCGAAGCGGAACCCGTCGACATGCATCTCGGTGACCCAGTACCGCAGCGAGTCCATGATCATCTGCAGCACGTGCGGGGACCGCATGAGCAGGGAGTTCCCGGTGCCCGTCGTGTCCATGTAGTAGCGGGGGTCGTCGGTGAGCCGGTAGTACGAGGGGTTGTCGAGCCCCTTGAAGGACAGCGTCGGGCCCAGGTGATTGCCCTCGGCGGTGTGGTTGTAGACCACGTCGAGGATCACCTCGATCCCGGCCTCGTGCAGCGCCTTCACCGCCGACTTGAACTCCAGCACCTGCTGGCCCCGGTCGCCCCAGGACGCGTAGGCGTTGTGCGGGGCGAAGAAGCCGATGGTGTTGTAGCCCCAGTAGTTGTTCAGCTCCATGCCGACCAGCCGGTGGTCGTTGACGAACTGGTGCACCGGCATCAGCTCCAGCGCCGTCACCCCCAGTTCGGTCAGATGCTCGATCACCGCCGGATGCGCGAGGCCCGCGTAGGTGCCGCGCAGTTCCTCCGGCAGCCCCGGATGGCGCATCGTGAGGCCCTTGACGTGGGCCTCGTAGATCACCGTGTGGTGGTACTCCGTACGGGGGCGCCGGTCGTCGCCCCAGTCGAAGTACGGGTTGACCACGACCGACGTCATGGTGTGCGGCGCCGAGTCGAGGTCGTTGCGCCGGTCGCGGTCGTCGAAGTGGTAGCCGTACACCTCCTCACCCCACCGCACGGACCCGCTGATCGCACGCGCGTACGGGTCGAGCAACAGCTTCGCGGAGTTGCAGCGCAGCCCCCGCTCGGGGGCGTACGGCCCGTGCGCGCGGAAGCCGTACCGCTGCCCGGGCATGATCCCGGGCAGGTACGCGTGCCGCACGAACGCGTCGCTCTCGCGCAGTTCGATCGCCGTCTCGGAGCCGTCGTCGTGCAGCAGACACAGCTCTACTCGGTCCGCGGCCTCCGTGAAGACCGCGAAGTTCGTTCCGGCGCCGTCGTACGTGGCACCGAGCGGATACGCCTCGCCAGGCCAGACCTGCATGGTCACGACTCTTTCAGGTGTACGGCGCCGGTGGGGCGCCTTGGCTCCGAGTGTTCCCGTGTCTCCCCGAAAGGCGGGGTCCACCTTCTACCCATGCCCGCCCGGCCTGCGACCCGTGCATCCGCGCCGAACGCTATGAAACCGCTCACTCCGGGGAACCGGACGGGCGGAACCTTCGCATGGACGGGGGAAGTTGAGAAACGACCCTGTCCATCGGGCTGCACCGTGTGCCGCTGGCGGAGTACTCTCCTTGATCGTCGGGACGGGAGTGCTCGGGGGAGTGGAAGGCGGTACGCGGGTGGGCGCGGGAGGGCTGGAACTGCCCCCTGGTGACGAGGGTCACGAGGGGAGCGGTTCCACGGACGTCCCGCCCGGGGCGGTGTCCCTGGCACGGCCGATGGACGCGGGTTCGATCGGGCCGGAACTGGACTGGGGCGCCGACGCCTGGCGCGAGGTACGCACCCGCGCCCAGCGGGCCGGCCGCGCCTACATCTGGCTGAACCTGGTCGAACAGCGGCTGCGCGCGGTCGTCGCCGCCGTGCTGCGGCCCATCTACGAACCGGTGCACGGCGACGAGTGGGTGGTGGCCGCCGCGGGACCCGCCGGGCAGGAGTGGGTGCAGCGCGCGGCCGCGGTGCGCGAGGTGAGCCGCCGCAAGGGCTATCTCCTCGACCCGGCCGACGACAACGTGCTGTCCTTCCTCACCCTTCCGCAGCTGCGCGAGCTGATGGTCCAGCACTGGCCGTGCTTCGAGCCGTACTTCGACGACCGCCGGGACGTCGAACTCGCCCTGGACGAGCTGGAGGTCACCCGCAACGTCGTCTCCCGCAACCGCGCGCTGTCCGAGGCGGTGCTCAACCAGGCCGAGCGGGCCTCCGCGCGGCTGCTGGAGATGCTCGGCACCGGCGGCGACGTGCCGTCCGCGCGCCGGCTGCCCGTCGACGCGGTCGAGGACCTGGTCGGCGACCGGTACTCCGATGTCGTCGCCGTCCACTCCGACCGGGTGCGGCTGCTGCGCCAGTTCCCGGCCGAGGACATCTTCGGCGGGGCCCGCCGTCTGGACGCGCTCGGTATCGGGCTCAACCTGCTGGTGCAGAACTTCTCCGGACGCCGTCTGGTGCGGCTCGCCGAGTCCGGCTGCCGGGTGCGGCTGCTGTTCCTGAGCCCGGCCTCCAGCGCGGTCAAGCGCCGCGAGCGCGAACTGGGCCTCAAGCGCGGCGAACTGGGCCGCTCCGTCGAGATGAACATCCTCCACATGCGGCGCGTACGGTCCCGGCTCCGCGACCCGGGCGCCTTCGAGATCCAGGTCTACGACGAGACACCGCGCTGCACGGCCTACCTGGTGGACGGCGACGGGTCCGACGGGATAGCGGTCGTGCAGAACCACCTGCGGCGGGCCCGGGGGATGGAGGCGCCCGTCCTGGTCCTGCGCAACGGGACCAAAGTGGTCAAGCCGGGAGAAGTGGAGGAAGGCGGTCTGTTTCCCACCTATCGCGAGGAGTTCGAGCTGATGTGGGCGGATTCACGGCCGGTGTCGTGAACCCCCGTGCCGGGGCCGGTGGTGATGAGCCGCACCGGCCGGTAAACGGAACGCGGTCCTCTGATTGTCAGTGGCGCGTGGCAGGGTGGAGATCACTGGGGGAACGCACCACACAGAAAAGGGGGGCAGTCCATGGGCTGGCACCGGGAGCCGCTGATCGGCTTCGACCTGGAGACGACGGGTACCGACCCGCGTGAGGCACGGATCGTCACGGGCGCCGTGATCGAGGTCAGGGCGGGCGAGCCGACGGGCCGCCGCGAGTGGCTGGCCGACCCGGGCGTGCCGATCCCCGCCGACGCGGTGGCGGTGCACGGGATCAGCACCGAGCGGGCGACGGCCGAGGGCCGCCCCGCCGACCAGGTCGCCGACGCCATCGCCGCCGTCCTCACCGACCACTGGAAAGCGGGCGTCCCGGTCGTCGCCTACAACGCCGCCTTCGACCTCACCCTGCTCTCCGCCGAACTGCGGCGGTACGGGCTGCCGTCACTGCGGGACCGTCTGGGCGGGATCGGTCCCGCGCCGGTCATCGACCCGTACACCATCGATCGCGCCGTCGACCGCTACCGGCGCGGCAAGCGGAACCTCGAGGCGGTCTGCGCGGAGTACGGAGTCGTCCTCGACTCGGCGCACGACGCGACCGCCGACGCTCTCGCCGCGGCCCGGCTGGCCTGTGCGATAGCCGACCGCCACCCCAAGGTCGCGGCCCTCGGATCGGCGGAACTGCACCTCCGGCAGATCGAGTGGTACGCCGAGTGGGCGGCGGACTTCCAGGACTTCCTGCGCCGCAAGGGCGACACCGCCGCGGTGATCGACGGCACCTGGCCGCTGCGGGAGCCGGCGGACGAGCGGGTCTGAGCCACCGGGCGGCACGGTGCCGGACGTCAGAAGGGGTACCAGCGCACGGTCTCGTCCCCGTCCCGCAGGGACGCCACCCGGCGTTCGAACTCGGCCAGCGCCCTGGGGTTGTCCGGCGCGTGCTGGGACACCCAGGCGCAGCTCGCGGTCTCCCGCGCGCCGCGCAGCACCGAACAGCCCTCCCATGCGCGCACATCCCACCCGTAGGTTCCGGTGAAGGACGCGTACGCCTCGTCCGGCAGCCCGTAGCGGTCGTGGGAGAGCGCCATCACCACCAGGTCGTGCTCGCGCAGATCGGACGAGAAGGTCTCCAGGTCCGTCAGGACCGGCCCGTCCGGCCCGATGTGCACGTTGCGGGGCAGCGCGTCCCCGTGGATGGGCCCGGGCGGCAGTTCGGGCGTCAGTGCCGCGGCGGCCGCCGCGAACCCGTCGCGCCGTTCGCGCAGATACGCGGCGTCCGCCGGGTCGATCGCGTCGCCCGCGAGGCGCAGCCAGCGCTCCACACCGCCCAGCAGCTCGCGGGGCGGCAGCCCGAAGGGTGGAGCGGGCAGTGCGTGGACCAGCCGCAGCAATGCGGCGAGGTCCCGGGGTTCGGCCGGCCGCACCGCCTCCGGCAGCCGGTGCCACACGGTCACCGGGTGCCCCTCGACCAGCAGCGCCTCGGGTTCGGCCGCCCGGACCGCGGGCACTCCCTCCGCCGCCAGCCAGCCCGCGATGTTCAGCTCCCGGCGTGCCCGGTCCAGCAGCTCGGCGTCGCGGCCCACCTTGACGGCCAGGTCACCGGCGGCGAACACCGCGTTCTCACCGAGGGCGAGCAGCCGCGCGTCCCGTGCCGTACCGGGCAGCACCGCGGCCGCCGCGAGCACGTCCCGCGCCCGTGCCTCGTCCATCCGTCCCCTCCATGTCCGTCCGCGTCCGATCGCCAGGGACCGGCCGTCCGTCGGCCAGTGTCGCATTCGTACAGGTCGGACGGTGTGCGCGGTGCCCTGACGAGCCGGACCGCCGTCACGGCCATGACCGGACCCACCCGCGCGGCCCGGGGCGCGCCGTCGACCACGACCCGTGTTTGCCCGCGCCGGTCCCGGTCCTCGTCCCGGGCGGGGGCCCGCTGCTCTCCGGCATTCCGCCGGCCTCCACCGACGCCCGGCCCGGCAGCACCGCTCGCCCGGCTGCTCGGTCAGGGACCGGGACCGCGCCGGCTCGCCCGCGTTCGGGCGACCGTCCCCGGGCGGTGCCCGAGGTCGTCGAGCACCTCGCCGGCGGTGAAGCGGTTGCCCGCGTCGCCGCCCGCCTGTCTACAACCCGAACATCTCCGACTGGTGGGGCAAGACCGCCGACCAGGAAGTCCTCCTTCTTCGGCCTCACCGGCCCCTCGTGGTCGCTGTCGTCCCGGGGACGGAGCCGGACGCGGGTTCGGCATCGCCGCGCGACGTTCCCGGTGGAACGCCGTCGTCGTGGACGTGGTGGTCATCCGAGCGCGCCCCGACCCGTGGAAAGGGATGATGGCGGTATGACCGCAGAGCCATTCCGTTACACAGGGGCTGCCCGGATCGACGGCGTCCACTTCTCAGGAGTCCGGCTGGCCGGGCAGTCCTCGGGCGACGGCGGTTCCTGGTCCGGTTCCGTCTCGTTCGAGACCGAGCCGCCCGGATTCGCAGAGCACGTCGGGGCGAACGGCGTCAGCCTCGTCCGGCTGGCGGACGGGAGGGAAGGGCGCGCCGTCGTGAACGCCTCGTACGCGGGCCGCTACTGGACCCTGACCATCACCGGTACCGGCCCCCTCCCGGCGTGAGGCCGGTCAGCCGGTCACATGGCCGGGGACGGCGACACCGACGGCCGTGAAGGGGGCGGTGAGCAGGTCGTACTGCTCCCGGGAGAGACACGCGGGCTTCCGTACGGCCCTGGCCCCGATCACGCAGGCGGACAGGGCGTCGGAGAGGAGTCCGGACCGGTAGGCGGCGAGTTCCCCGGCGCGCGGAAGCAGCGCCGACCTCACCGCGTGGTCGATCCCGGAATGCTCCGACGCGGAGAGCCGGAGAGCACGGCTCGCCTCACGGCCTCCCTGCCGGCGCAGGCGGACGGTGTGGTCGTAGACGTCGGCGAGCGTCGCGGGGGGCAGCGCCGCGACGGCCCCGACGAACCCGGCTGTAGGTTCATGCATGACGACGTCCCTCGTGAAGAGGCGAGGCGGTCGGCCTCGTCCGTGCGGGAGTGTACGTTCCGGGCGGGCACGGGGAGGATGACATGGATGCCGGTCGGCTGACACGCGTAGCGGCCGCGCTCTTCGCGGAACTCGGTATCGACGGGGTACTCACGGCACGGGAGCTGCCCGACGGACTCGGAGTGAGTGTGTGGCCGGCCGGCGTCCGGGGCGCGGGAACCATCCTTGTGGGATGCGACGAGTCGGTCCTGTTCGTGGCGTCCGCGGCGAGTCCCGACGCCGGCCTCGCCGCGTTCCGCCAGGGCAGCCGCACGCCCGTCGAACGGTTCCGGCGCGGGCGCGGCGGGGGAGCCGTGCCGGACACCCGCTGAGCCCGGTCCGCCGGACGTTCCCTCGGACGGCCCGTCGCGGGCGCCCTGATCGGAAATCCAATTGCACGAGACGTATCGTCTCGCCTAGGGTCGGGTATGACCACTCCCGCGCACATCGCCATGTTCTCCATCGCCGCCCACGGGCATGTGAACCCGAGCCTCGAGGTGATCCGCGAACTCGTCGCGCGCGGGCACCGGGTGACCTACGCGATCCCGCCGCTCTTCGCCGGGAAGGTCGCCGAGACGGGCGCCGAACCCAAACTGTGGAACTCCACCCTGCCCGGCCCCGACGACGACCCGGAGGCGTGGGGGACCACCCTGCTGGACAACGTGGAACCGTTCCTGGACGACGCCGTCCAGGCGCTCCCGCAGCTCATCGAGGCGTACGAGGGCGACACCCCCGACCTGGTGCTGCACGACATCGCCTCCTACCCGGCGCGGGTGCTCGCCCACCGCTGGGGCGTGCCCGCGGTCTCCCTCTCGCCGAACCTCGTCGCCTGGGACGGCTACGAGGAGGAGGTCGCCGAGCCGATGTGGGAGGAGCCGCTGAGGACCGAGCGGGGGCAGGCGTACCACGCCCGCTTCCGCGCCTGGCTGGAGGAGAACGGGATCACCCGGTCCCCGGAGGACTTCGGGGGCCGCCCCGCCCGTTCGATCGTCCTGATCCCCAGGGCGCTCCAGCCGAACGCCGACCGGGTGGACGAGAGCGTGCACTCCTTCGTGGGCGCCTGCCAGGGCGACCGCGGCACGGAGGGCGGCTGGCAGCGGCCGGACGGCGCGGAGAAGGTCGTGCTGGTGTCGCTCGGGTCGGCCTTCACCAAGCAGCCGTCGTTCTACCGGGAGTGCGTGGAGGCGTTCGCCGGACTGCCCGGCTGGCATCTGGTGCTCCAGATCGGCAGGCATGTCGACCCCGCCGAGCTGGGGGACGTACCCGGGAACGTCGAGGTGCGTTCCTGGGTGCCGCAGCTCGCGATCCTGCGCCAGGCCGACCTGTTCGTCACCCACGCGGGGGCCGGCGGCAGCCAGGAAGGCCTGGCGACGGCCACGCCGATGATCGCCGTCCCGCAGGCGGTGGACCAGTTCGGCAACGCGGACCTGCTGCAGGGGCTGGGCGTGGCCCGGCACGTTCCGGCCGACGAGGCGAACGCCGAGGTGGTGAGGGCGGCGGCCCTCGCCCTCGTCGACGACCCGGAGGTCGCCCGGCGGCTGAAGGACGTCCAGGCGGACATGGCGGGCGAGGGCGGCACACGGCGGGCCGCCGACCTGATCGAGGCGGAGCTGCCGGCACGGGGCTGAGTACCCCTCGGGGAAGGCGCCCCGACTGCCCGCAGCAGGGCCGGGGCGACGTCACGACGCGGCGGG
>NZ_NEUB01000866.1 GCF_002910825.1 Streptomyces sp. SM1
GGGGCCGTGGCCTTCCGGATCCGTCCGCCGCATCCCTGCCTCCGCGCAGTCCCTGGTTCCCCGGTGCCGTACGCCGGTGCTCCTGTGCTGTGCTGCGTGCTCCTGTGGCGCTCGTGCCGTCCTCGGTCAGCCAGTACCCAGCGTGCCGCGTGTCATGGGTGCCGGTCCGGGTCGCGCGGCACGGGCGGCCGCTGTCAGGCGTCCTCGCGGCCGGCGCGGTCCCGGTACAGCCGGTGGGCGGCGGCGCCGAACGCGCCCGCGATCAGCAGACCGCCCGCGGCCAGGGCGGGCACGGAGTCGGTGAAGGCACCGCCCGCGCCCGCGTGGACGCCCTCGTGCGCGGGACCGGCAGTCGGGGTGGGGGCGCAGTGGGTGCTCCCGGACGCGGTGGGCTCGGGCTTCACCGGTTCGGGTTTCACCGGTTCGGGTTTCACCGGCGTCGGTCCGGTGGTTCTCGGGCCGGTGGTCCTCAGATCCATGGTCCCGGGCTCCATGGCCTGCGGTGCGGCCGCGTCGCTGTCCGCGGGGGGCGGGATCTCGGCGCCCTCGGGGAGCACGTCCGGGACCGTCGCCTCCGGCTCGAGGAACTGCTCCTCCCCGAGAGCTTCGTCGAGGGCTTCCTCTCCGGGGATCTCCGGCTCCACGGCCTCCAGCTCCGAGGTCTGTCCCTCGGCCACGCCCGGCTGGGCGCTGCGCGACGCGTACCCCTCCCAGCCGTGCCCCCCTGGCTCCGGGCAGGGTGAATGGGTGGCCGTGCCCCACGACGGTCCGCTGCCCGGAACCGTTCCCGCGAACGCGGCGGGTGCGAGCGCGCCGAGGACGGTGCCGGCGACGGCGGCGAGGGACAGGGCGCGAGCGGTGCGGCGCATGGTGCGGGCTCCTTCGAGCGACGGCGGGGCACGGCCATCGGTTGCCCCACAGCCATCACAGCCCGCCCGCCGCCACGCCGCGCGCGGCCGGACACCATTGGCGGGACCCGGCGCACCCGGGCGGGTGAAGTGGCCCGTCAGTCCTCGTCGGCGTCGCTCATGACCTGTTCCCGGACCCGCCCGCAGCAACGGCTGATCAGCCGGGAGACGTGCATCTGCGAGATGCCCAGCTCCTCGGCGATGCCGCTCTGGGGCATGTCACCGAAGAAGCGCATGTAGAGGATGGTCCGCTCCCGCTCCGGCAGCGCGGCCAGCCGCTCCTTGACGGCCTCACGGTCGACCACGGTGTCCAGCGCCGGGTCGGGCGCCCCGAGGGCGTCGCCGAGCGAGTAGCCGTCGTCGCTGCCGGGCAGCGCGGCGTCCAGGGACAGCGCGCTGAAGCTCTCCAGCGCCTCCTGACCGGTGCGGACGTCCTCCTCGCTGAGGCCGGCGCGCTCGGCGATCTCGGCCACGGTCGGCCGGCCGCCGGGGGTGGTCTGGGAGAGGTCCTGCGAGGCGCCCCGGACGCGGTTGCGCAGCTCCTGGACCCGGCGCGGTACGTGCAGGGTCCACATGTGGTCGCGGAAGTGCCGCTTGATCTCGCCGGTGATGGTCGGCACGGCGTAGCTCTCGAAGGCGCTGCCGAGGCCGGGGTCGTACCGGTCGACAGCCTTCACCAGTCCCAGTGCGGCGACCTGCCGCAGGTCGTCGAAGCTCTCACCGCGGCTGCGGAACCGTCCGGCGAGACGGTCGGCCATGGGCAGCCACGCCTCGACGATCCCGTCGCGGAGCGCGTCGCGCTCCACACCGTCGGGCAGCGCGGCGAGCCTGCGGAAGGCTGCCGCGGTGTCGGGGGCGTCGTCGTGCGGGTGCTGCTTCGCGGTCGCTCGGGTCGGCATGGCGCCTCGCCTCTCCCTCGGAGGTGCTCGGGGACGTCACCGTGGGAGGCGCACCGGCCGGGGGACAGGTGCACCCGGAGCGGCGGCGCCTGGCCGCGTCCACGGACGTGCCTCCTGTCCGAAGCACTCCACCTGCGCATTCCCCCGCTTCACCGCCCCAAACGTCCCAGTCCGGGTTCGGCGGATTCCTCCGGTGGCTGCGCGGGGGGCAGCAGGAGGTCTTCGTAGCGGCCCAGCATCAGGATCACACCGAGCATGAAGGAAGGGATGAGCAGGGCGAGCACCGCCATCGCCGGACCTTTCCAAGGAGGCTCGTGGGGGGGGTGTTTCCTCCGGGTCTCCCGGCGTCCGGGGGCCAAACCCGGGCCGTGACGATCCACCGCCCGAACCCTGTGTCGGCCTCCGCTCGCCGGGTACGCGGTGCGGACCCCCGAAGGATCTGGAGGGAGACATGCAGCGAGGCAGTGACCGGCTCAGCGTCCATCGTGACGACGAGATGAAGCACGAACTGCAGGGCCTGCTGAGGTCCGGGCACCCCACCCGCACCGAGGAGTGGAACGACCCGGAGCCGTTCGCCGACGACGACCCCGAGGTCGCGCACGGCCCGGTGACACCGGGCCGCGGCCCGACGTCACTGGAGTCGGTGCGGCTGGAACTGGCCAGGACCCTGACCCGTGGGGCGTTTCCCGCGGGCCCGCGGGAGCTGATGCGCGCACTGGACCGGCGGCACGCGCCCGATGCGCTGATCGAGGCACTGGAGCGGCTGCCGCGCCGGGCCCGCTACACCAGCGTCCAGGAACTGGCCGAGGCGCTGACCGGGACCCGGGAGACGGAGACCGCGTGACCGGCCCCTGCCGGGGCACCGCGCCGGACCGTCCCACGGGGCGGTCGGGCGAGGCGCGCCGGCCGCGAAAGGCGGGAACGGAACGGAGACGGCGGCACCCGGAGCCGGAGAAGAGGCGCCGCTGTGCCCACCGACCGCGGCATCACCGTACGGACCGGGGTGCCGGACCCCGGCGGGGCCTGCCCGCACTTTGCGATCCGGCCGGGGCACGGGACCCCGGACCGGTGCCGGGCGGCACCGGTCGCGTGGACCCGACGAGAGCGGCGTACGACCGCCGCCCGATCTGACGAAGGGACGTAGGAACCCACATGCGCATCGCATTTCTGACCGCACCCGAGGGCGTCGAGCAGGTGGAGCTGACCGAGCCGTGGCAGGCTGCCGCGGACGCCGGTCACGAAGCCGTGCTCGTGTCCACGCAGTCGGGCAGGATCCAGGCGTTCGACCATCTCGACAAGGCGGACACGTTCCCCGTGCAGGAGGTCGTCGGTGAGACGTCGGCGGACTCCTTCGGCGGACTGGTGCTGCCGGGCGGGGTGGCCAACCCGGACCTCCTGCGCATGGACGACAAGGCGGTCTCGTTCGTCCGGGACTTCTTCGAGCAGGGCCGTCCGGTCGCGGCGATCTGCCACGCCCCGTGGACCCTCGTGGAGGCCGACGTCGTGCGGGGCCGGGAACTGACGAGCTGGCCCAGCCTGCGGACCGACATCCGCAACGCCGGCGGGACCTGGGTCGACGAGCAGGTGAAGACCTGCGACCACGGGCCGAACAAGCTGGTCACCAGCCGCAAGCCGGACGATCTGAAGGCGTTCTGCGAAACCTGTCTGGAGGTGTTCGAGGCGGCGGAAGCGGCCTGAGACGCCGAAACGCGCCCGTCACGGAACGGGAGCGTCAGCACCACGGACGGGGCCCGCGTACGCGCGGGCCCCGTCGGCGTGCGCGGTCGCCGGTGCGGGGGCGGCGGGTCCCGGGTGGGTGGTGGCCGTGCCGCCGCGGTCAGGTTCCCGGAGTCGTGGGTGTCGTCGCGTTCGCGGCGCTCCGCTCGCGGGCCCCCTCACGGGTGCGGCCCGCGGCCACCGGGCGGCGCGGGTTGCGGCGCAGATACTCGCCCTCCAGTTGCGCCATCCGGTCGTTGTGGGCCCGCAGCGCGCCGTTGGAGCCGTACAGCAGCGTGTCGTGGCGCGTGCGGTGGATGGTCTCCAGCTCCTTCATGAGCTGCTGGTCGTCCAGGCGGTCCGGCTCGACTCCGGTCATCGTGGTGCCCCGTTCGTCGTGTGCGTCCATGGGCTCCGGGTACCCGCCCGGCGGCATGAGCACTACCCGCACGACAACCGGGAGGGAACCATGGAACTCGCATTCCTGTATCCACTCTACGAACGTCCCGGCCCCTGGGCCTCCGTATACGTCGACACCTCCCGGCACACGGAGAACACCCCCCACGAACGGCAGCTGACGGCCCGCGCGATGGCGCAGGAGCTGGCCGGCCAGGGTGCGGACGAGGCGACCTGCCGGGCGGTGAGCCGCGCCGTCGAGGAGCTGCGGCACTCCGGCGGACCGCCGGGCCGGGCCCTGTTCGCCCGGGACGGCGAGGTGGTCCTCGACCCGCCGCTGGCCCGGGCCCCCGGGCGCGACTGGGCCGAGTGGGCGCCGCTGCCGCGAGTGGCACCGCTGCTCGAGCTGGCCGGTGAGGACCCCGTGTGCGTGGTCGCCCATGTGGACCGCAGGGGCGCGGACTTCGAGCTGCGCAGTGCCCTGGGCCGGGACGACGCAGGGGGGATCACCGGACGTCAGTGGCCGCTGCACCGGACCGCCTCCGCGGACTGGTCGGAGCGGCATTTCCAGCTGCGGGTGGAGAACACCTGGGAGCACAACGCCGCGGAGATCGCCGACGCGCTCGCGGTCTGCCAGGAGGAGACCGGTGCCGATCTGCTGATCCTGGTCGGTGACGACCGGGAGCGGCGTGCCGTGCGCGAGCGGCTGCCGCAGCGGCTGGAGGGTCTGGTGGCCGAGGCCCCGCACGGAGCGGGCAGCAGGCTGCTCGACGACGACGTCGAGCGGATCCGCGCGGAGCACGTGCACAGCCGCGCCGCCGCCGAGCTGGACCGGTTCCTCGCCGCCCGCGGAACCGACGACGAGGGCCGCGCCGGGGCGGTGGAGGGGGTGCCCGCGCTGGTCGAAGCGGCGCGCGAGCACCGCATCGACGAACTGCTGATCCGGCCGGACGGGCCGGACGCGCACCGGGAGGTGTGGATCGGTGAGGATCCGGACCAGCTGGCCGTACGGCGTACGGATCTGAAGGTGCTGGGTGAGCAGAACTCCTGGGCGGCCCGGGCGGACGACGCGCTGATCCGGTCGGTGGTCGCCACGGACGCGCCCGCGCTGGCGGTCGACGCGGCGGGGCCGCGGGAGGACGCGCCTGCCGGCGGGCTGGGGGCGTTGCTGCGCTGGTGAGGCGGGTGTGGGGGAGCGCAGGTTTTTGCGCCCCCGCCGCCCCTTCCGTCCCATCCTGGGGGCTTCGCCCCCAGACCCCCGTTCGCGCGGTTCCCCGCGCCCCTGAGGGGGTCAGCGGGAGCGGGTCACGCGGCGTTCGTCCCAGACCGGGTCCGGGGTTTCCCGGACGTTGCCGTCTTCGCCGAAGACCAGGTAACGGTCGAAGGAGCGGGCGAACCAGCGGTCGTGGGTGACCGCGAGGACCGTGCCCTCGAAGGCCTCCAGGCCCTCCTGCAGTGCCTCGGCCGACTCCAGGTCGAGGTTGTCGGTCGGCTCGTCGAGCAGCAGGGCCGTGACACCCTGGAGCTCCAGCAGCAGGATCTGGAAACGGGCCTGCTGGCCGCCGGAGAGCCGCTCGAAGGTCTGCTCGGCCTGGCCGGTGAGTTCGTAGCGGCGCAGCCGGGACATGGCCGCTCCCCGGTCCTGGGCGTGTTCCTTCCACAGGATGTCCAGGAGGGTGCGGCCCTCCAGCTCGGGGTGGGCGTGTGTCTGCGCGAAGTGGCCGGGAACGACGCGGGCGCCGAGGCGCCACCCGCCCGTGTGGGCCACGTCGTCCCCGGCGAGCAGCCGCAGGAAGTGCGACTTGCCGGAGCCGTTGGAGCCGAGCACGGCGACCCGCTCGCCGTAGAACACCTCCAGGTCGAACGGCTTCATCAGGCCGGTGAGTTCCAGCCGGTCGCAGGTGACGGCACGGACGCCGGTGCGGCCGCCCTTCAGGCGCATGGTGATGTTCTGCTCGCGGGGCGGCTCGGGCGGAGGGCCCGCCTCCTCGAACTTGCGCAGTCTGGTCTGGGCGGCCTGGTAGCGGGAGGCCATGTCCGGGCTGTTCGCCGCGGCCTGGCGCAGGTTCAGCACGAGCTTCTTGAGCTGGGCGTGCTTCTCGTCCCAGCGGCGCCGCAACTCCTCGAAGCGGGCGAAGCGTTCACGGCGCGCGTCGTGGTAGGTGGCGAAGCCCGCGCCGTGCACCCAGGCGTCGGCGCCGGCGGGGCCCGGTTCGAGGGAGACGACGCGCTGGGCGGCGCGGGCGAGGAGTTCCCGGTCGTGGGAGACGAACAGGACGGTCTTGCGGGTCTCCTCGAGCCGTTCCTCCAGCCAGCGCTTGCCGGGTACGTCGAGGTAGTTGTCGGGCTCGTCGAGGAGGAGGACCTGGTCGGTGCCGCGCAGCAGCGCCTCGAGGACCAGCCGCTTCTGCTCGCCTCCGGAGAGGGTGCGGACCTGGCGCCACTGGGCCTTCTCGTAGGGGATGCCGAGCGCGGCCGTGGTGCACATGTCCCACAGGGTCTCCGCCTCGTAGCCGCGGGCCTCGGCCCAGTCGGCGAGGGCCTGCGCGTAGCCGAGCTGGGCGGCCTCGTCGTCGACGGTCATGAGGGCGTGCTCGGCCCGGTCGACGGCGTGGGCCGCATCCCTGATCCGTGGCGTGGCGACGGAGACGAGCAGGTCGCGTACGGTCGTGTCGTCCCGTACGGAGCCGACGAACTGGCGCATGACGCCGAGGCCGCCGGTGACGGTGACGGATCCGCCGTGCGGCTTGAGTTCGCCGGCGAGGAGGCGGAGCAGAGTGGTCTTTCCCGCGCCGTTGGGGCCCACCAGGGCCATCACCGCGCCCTCTCCGACCCGGAAGGACACATCGCCCAGGAGGGCCCTCCCGTCGGGGAGGTAGTACTCGAGATGTGCAGCTTCCAGGTGGCCCATGGTGGGGATTGTGCGGGGTCGTCGGCGCGGGGCGCAAACCGATTACGAAAGACCCTCGGTCCAATATGTGATATTGGAGTCTCATCATCCGGCCGATGCGGGTAGCGTGAGGGCCCTCTACGAGACGCGAGAGCGGAAGGGGTGGGCTCATATGCCGGAAGCGCGGGAGACCGCCGTCTACACCCACGGGCACCACGAGTCGGTACTGCGGTCGCACACCTGGCGGACCGCGGAGAACTCGGCGGGGTATCTCCTCGGGGCCCTGAGGCCCGGTATGCGCGTCCTGGACATCGGGTGCGGGCCGGGCACCATCACCGCGGACCTGGCGGCACTCGTCCCCGACGGACACGTCACCGGTCTCGACCGGGAGCCGGGGATCCTGGAACGGGCCCGTGCGGTGGCCGCCGAACGAGCGCTGACCAACGTGGACTTCGTGACGGGGGACGTGCACACGCTGGACTTCCCGGACGACACCTTCGATGTGGTCCACGCCCACCAGGTGCTTCAGCATGTGGGCGATCCGGTCCGGGCGCTGCGCGAGATGCGCCGGGTGACCGCGCCGGGCGGTTTCGTCGCCGTACGGGACTCGGACTACGCGGCGATGACCTGGTATCCCCTGTCGCCCGGCATGGACGACTGGCTGGAGCTGTACCGGCGGGTGGCCCGGGCCAACGGGGGCGAGCCGGACGCCGGACGGCGGCTGAAGTCCTGGGCGCTGGCCGCGGGGTTCACCGACATCACCGCGACCTCGGACACCTGGACCTTCTCCACCGAGGAGGAGCGGTCCTGGTGGAGCGGGCTGTGGGCGGACCGCACCGTGGCGTCGGCCTATGCGGAGCGTGCCGTGGAAGGGGGCCACGCCACCGGCGAGCAGCTGCGGGAGGTGGCCGCCGCGTGGCGCGAGTGGGGCGCACGGGAGGACGGCTGGTTCAGCGTGCTGCACGCGGAGATCCTCTGCCGCGAAGAGTCCTGAGAACCGCGAACGCGGAACCCGGTAGCCCGAACGCGGAACTCCCCGGGACCCTTACCCGGTCCCGGGGAATTCTCCGCTTCCGTCACCGGGGGGGTCCGGCCTCCCGGCCCCGGCTTGCGGGGACTCAGTTGCGGGGAAGCAGCGGTCCGAGCGGCCCGAGGTCCAGGTTCAGGTCCTCCGGCCGCAGTCCGTACCGGTTCCGCAGTTCCGCCATCCGGTCCTCCAGCAGCATGAGCGTCAGCCCGACGCGTTCCTCCTGCTCCTCGCTGAGATCGCCCTCGTCGAACCGGCGCAGCGCCTGCCGTTCCATGAGCTGGCGCAGCAGCTCCACGACGGTGAGCACCAGTTTGATCAGATCGCGTTCGACCGTGTCCGGCTCCAGGTCGAGCCGCCGCCGGCCGTCGTGCGGCACGGCACCGTCGTGCGGCACGGCACCGCGGTCGGGGCCGTGGTCGGGGTCGGGGCCGGCCGTCACGGGGACTCCTCGAAGGGGGACGGGACCTGCGCGTTCACCGAGCTGATGAGCGCGTTGAGGTCGATACGGACCAGGTCGACGTCCGCGATGCGCAACGTGATGTCGCCCTTGATGACGACTCCGCCGGCCAGGAGCCGGTCGAGCAGGTCCACCAGGGCTATCTCGCGGCGTTCGACGACGGTCACGTGCCCTCCTGCCCTGCCGCTTCCTCGCCGGCGAACGAATAGGCCGCCCACGGACCGGTGAGTTCGACCCGTATGCCGGGAGTCCCGTCCTTCGTCCGGTCCACCCGCTCCACGAACTCCTCGGACTTCACACGGGGCACCAGGTACGCGGCATTGAGCACGTTGCGCCCGGAGACGCCGGAGAGCGTCGGGTTCTGCGGCGCGTGCAGCCGGGCGTCGTCGGCGCTCCCGGAAAGGGTCTCGTGCAGCCGGGTCGCGAAGGTCTCGGCCTGCTGCCACAGGTCGTCCTGCGACTTCGTCCGCATGCGGCGCTGCCGAAGATAGTCCCGGCCGGACGCCGGCTTCGGCGACGGCGTGGCGGGCGTCTCCTGCGCCGGATCCGCCTCGATGAACACCTTGACGCCCCACTCGACCCGGCCCTCCAGCCGGTCCAGGGTGCCCAGGAAGCTCTCCTTCTGCCCCTCGAGCATCGTCCGCACCCCGCTGTCGTCGCGGAACACGGTGCCCAGCCGCAGCGGCAGCGGGGTCGTGACGGTGGTGAGCGCGTCGATCACGCCCTGGTGGGCGCGGGCGACCCCGGTCAGCCAGTCGAGGTCCTCCAGATGAGCCCGCAGCGGCTCCTCCGCGAAGTCCGCCTCGGGCACATGGCTGACGACCGCCACCAGGTCCCCGTGGGGCAGCAGGCGGGGCGGATCGCCGCCGACTCCGGTCAGCTGCGACTGGAGCGGCGTACCGAAGGGGCGGCAGACCGCGTAGACGTACCGCAGTCCGGTCACGGGCTCTCCTCCTCTGCGCGACGGGGCTCCAGTTCCAGTTCTTCCAGCCGGGCCAGCCGCTCACGCAGCTCGGCGTTCTCCCTCGTCAGCTCGTCACGGCGGGCGCGCGAGGACAGCGCCGGGTCGGACTCCCACCAGTCGATCCCCATCTCCTTCGCCTTGTCGACGGAGGCGACGACCAGGCGCAGCTTGATGGTGAGGAGCTCGATGTCGAGCAGGTTGATCCGGATGTCCCCCGCGATCACCACACCCTTGTCGAGCACCCTTTCCAGGATGTCGGCGAGATTGGCGCCGCTTCCCGATCCGTACGGATCGGGAAGCCGGCTGGGGGTGGTCATCGGCGGCTCCGGCTCTCGACGCGCTCGTCCTCGGGCCCGTCCTCGGGCTCATCAGCCTCGGCCTCGGACCCGGTGTCGTCCTGGTCCTCGTACTCCTCCTCCGGGTACTCGTCCTCCTCGTACTCGTCGGCGGGTGCCTCCTCGGACTCCGGCTCGTCCTCCTCCTCGGCGTCCCCGGATCCGGAGCGGGGTTCCTCCTCGTCCTCGTACTCCTCGTCCTCGCCGTACTCGTCGTCCGGGGCCTCGTCCTCCCCGGAGTCGCGGGAGTCCTCCTCCGTCGAGTCCTCCCCGGAGTCCGCTTCCTCCTCCTCGGCCAGCGCGTCCTCGTGGCCGCGGACGACCTCGCCGTCACGGATCTCACCGCGCCAGCTGTCCTCGGCCTCGCCCTTGATGGTGATGAAGCGGGCGAAGTTCTTCAGGTCGAGCCGGGTGCGGCGGCCCTGGGCGCGCCAGATGTTGCCTGTCTTCTCGAAGAAGCCCGACGGGTAGTACTCGATGACCAGCAGCACCCGGGTGAGGTTGTCGCCGAGGCTGTGGAAGGAGACGACACCCTTCGTCGTGCCCTTGGCGCCCTCCGAGGACCAGGCGATGCGGTCGTCGGGGACCTGCTCCGTGGTCTGCGCCTTCCAGCCGCGGTTCGACCACCAGATCTTCGCCTGCCAGTCCGACGTGGTGTCGTCGGCCTTGTTGGCGCTCTTGACGCCCTTGGCGAAGGTGCTGAAGTCCTGGTACTGGGTCCACTGGTCGTAGGCCGTGCGCAGGGGCACCCCGACGTCGATGTGCTCGATGATGACGGTGGGCTTGTTGCCGGACGAGCGCTTGCGCTTGCCCTTGCCGCCGCCCAGGCCCTTCAGCGCGCCCTTCACCTTGTCCTTCGCCTGCGAGGCGCCCAGTTCGACGGCGCTGCGCAGCGGTCCCTTGCCCTCGGCGAGCTTGCGGCCGCCGTCGACGGCGATCTTGGCGAAGCCCGGACTGTTGCCCTCGGCGATGTCATTGAGCTTGTTCGTGGTGTCGCCGAGCTTGTGGCCGAGGCCGCTCAGCATGCGGGTGGCCTGGGCCGCGAGGTACTCCTGCAGTTCTGCCTTCAGCCGGTCCGCGGCCTCGCTGTGGGCTATGCCGGCGAGCGGGTTGTTCGCGGCGCCGTTAGCGGCGCCCTTCGCTCCGTCGCGCGCTGCGGAGCCGGCCTTTCCGATGGTCTCGGTCATCGCTCACCGCCTCCCTTCGACGTGCGGGGACGGGCGGCCCGGGGGCCCGCCGCGGTCTTCTTCGCGGCCGTCTTCTTCGCGGGAGCCGTCCTCCTGCCCGCGGTCTTCTTCGCCGGCCCGGCCTTCTTCGCCGGCGCCTTCTTGGCGGCGGCCTTCTTCGCCGGCCGCTCGGCGGACGGCTCATCCCCGCCGTCCTCGTGGTCCTCTCGGTCCTCGTCCTCCCGGTCCTCGTCCTCCCGGTCCTCGGGTTCCTCGCCGTCCTCCTCGGAGGGCTCGCGGTCCTCCTCGGAGGGCTCGCGGTCCTCCTCGGAGGGCTCGCGGTCCTCCGGTTCGTCGTCGGCGTCCTCGCCGCCCTCCGTCCGGTCCCGGCCGCCGCCGGCCAGCTCCTCGCGCATCTCGGCGGTACGGCCGTGCAGCCGGTCGGCGAGCGAGCCGAGCTGCCGCTCGACCAGCGCGCCGGAGGCGGCCTTGCCGACCCCGCGCAGATCGCCCCGCACCTGATCACCGAGCTCCTTGAACTGCGGGTTGTCGCGCAACTGCTGCGAGACCAGATCGGCGACCATCCGCGGGCTGAGGTTGAGCTTCTTGCCCGCCACCAGCCCGCCGACGGCAACCGCCATCTTGAGCTTCTTCGTGCGTCCGAGGAGATATCCGGCCCCGATCGCGAGGCCCATTCCCATTCGATTCATCGTGCCGTCCCGTCCCCACTACCCGCGCCTGTGCGCGTCGCGGTCTCCAACCGGTCGAGGAGTTCGTCCTCCTGCCGGTCGAACTCCTCCTCGGTGATCTCTCCGGATTCCAACTGCTCCTCCAGGCGGGCCAGCTCGGCGCGGATCGTGGCAGGGTCGTAGTAGATGCGCTCCGCCTCCTGTACCACCTGCCGGATGGCCCAGCCGCCGGCCCGTGCCGGGGCGAACGGCAGCAGCAGCACCTCCGAGATCAGGCCCATGACGTCACCTCGTTCCGGTCTCCGCCCCACCCGCGACGGTGCCCGCCGGCTCGGCCGGTCCGGGCTCGACGAAGCTGTACGGGGGAAGCGGACCGTTCAGACGTACCTCGAGGTGGGGCATGTCCTTGCGGACCTGCTCCACCGCGGCCAGGAAGTCCTCCGCCGTCTCCCGTTTCACCAGGTAGGAGACGTTGGCGAGCCAGCCGGTGGACTCGGGGCCCACGCTCACCGCGTCGGCGGCCCCCTCCAGGGCGCTCTCCAGCGCGGTACCGTCCTCGGACTCCCTGTCCTTGACCGCCGCGGCGACCATCTCGCCGAGCCGGATCTTGCCCTCGTAAGCGCCGCCGCCGGACTGCCGGTTGGCCTCCGCGAGGGCGCGGATCTCCGGGTTGCCGGCCATCACGTGGTGGAGTACGGCCTCCTCGATGTGGTTGGCCTTGACGTTGTACTCGACCCGGTCGTCCAGCGCGTGCAGCCGCTCGCGGTAGTGCTCGGCACGCTCGGCGAGGACACCGGTGACGGCGTCGTCGTCCGGGGCGACGCTGCCGAACCGCATGGGCAGCACACAGCCCGCCGCGCCGATCTCGCTGAGGACGTTCTGGTGGGCGAGCAGTTCCCTGCGCTTGGGGCGCAGCCCTTCGGGGGCGTCACTGACGACGGCCGCCAGCTCGCCCTGCCGCAGGATGCGCACCGGGCGCGGCGGATCGCCGACTCCGCCCATGCCCTCGGGCAGCGCCGGGTGCGACACCGCCGTGATGCCGTAGACGTAGGTGCTCACTCCTGCTCCTCCTTCCGGCGGGTGGCCGTGCTCTTGCGGGCACGCGGGCGGGACTCGGTCTCGCGCTCGGAAGCTTCCTCACGCGACTGCTTGAAGGCGTCGGAGATGGTCTCGGCGGCACCGGAGAGGGCGCCCTTCGACTTGCCGCGGGCGCCGGACTCGGTGACCTCGCCGACGATCTCGGGCAGGCCCGGGCTCTTGCGGGGCCCGGCCTCCAGGTCGAGGCGGTTGCACGCCTCGGCGAAACGGAGATAGGTGTCGACGCTGGCGACGACCACCCGGATGTCGATCTTGAGAATCTCGATGCCGACCAGGGACACGCGCACGAATGCGTCGATGACGAGCCCCCTGTCCAGGACAAGCTCCAGCACGTCGTAGAGGCCGCTGCTGCCGCCCCCACCACCGGTCTGCTGTGCCGGTACAACTGTCATGCCGGACGTTCCTCCCTTGTATGTGGTCGCGGGTCCGGTCGAACGGCCTATCGGCCGCGAGCGTCGGCCCGTCCCCGCTCGTAGCGGCGGACCCGCCGGTAACCGGTGAGCTGCCCGTCCGGGTCCAGCTCCACCTGGTAACTCGCCATCAGGCTCATCGTGTCGGGCACGCGCTCGAGCTCGAGGACCTCGACCTCCAGCGCCCAGCCCTCCTCCGTCTGCTCCAAGGACGACACGGACTCGGCCTCCATCCCGGTGAGCTCCGCGAGCTGTCCGCGCGCCTGGCGCAGCACCTCCATCGGGCCGGGCCGTTTCGCGGTTCTGTTGTCGTCGGTCCGCTTGCGGGACCTCTGTGAGCTCTGGGAACCGGATTCCGGTGAATCCTGCGTTTCCTGTGAACCCTGTGACTCTTCGGTGTTCTTCGTGTTCGACATGGCCACCTCCCCCTCCGTGTGGCCGCAAGTCTGTTCGCCAAACCTCCAGGGCTCACCCGGTTGCCACGGCCGGGTGGCGCACCCGGCCGCTGTGGTCCCCCGGGGTCAGCCCCGCAGCCCCGCCAGCCTGCGGCGGGCCGGACCCAGCGAGCGTCCCCGGCTCAGCAGGCCGTCCCACGGGTCGGTGCGGGCCTGTTCGACGGCGTCGGCGACGGTCCAGCGGCGGGCGTGCAGCTCCGGATCGTCCAGCCGGTCCCAGGAGACGGGCACGGCGACGGGGGCACCCGGCAGGGCACGGACGGTGTACGGCGCGACCGCGGTCTGCGCGTAGGCGTTGCGCTGGATGTCGAGGTAGAGCCGGTCGCCGCGGTCCTTCTTGCGGGCGGCGGTGGTGAGCCGGTCGGGGTGGGCGCCGGCGAGAGTGTCGGCGACGTCACGGGCGAAGGCACGCACGTCGTCGAAGTCGTGGTTGCCGGTCAGCGGAACGATCACGTGCAGGCCCCGGGAGCCGGTGGTCATCAGCGCCGAGGGCAGCTTCAGCTCCTCGAGCAGTTCCCCCAGCAGCCGCGCCGCCTCCCGGACCGCCTCGAAGTCGTCCCCCGACGGGTCGAGGTCGAACACCAGCCGGTCGGGGTGGCCGGTCCGGTGGGTACGGGACAGCCAGCGGTGCAGGGTGATGCTCGCCTGGTCGACGAGGAAGAGGAGGGTGGCGGCACTGTCGCACACGGTGTGGGTGACAGTGCCGCCCTCCTTCGCGACCTCGGCACGGGTGATCCAGTCCGGATAGCTGTCCGGGGTGTTCTTCTGCATGAAGGCGGGGCCGCCGATGCCGTCCGGGCGGCGGTCCAGCATCAGCGGCCGGCCCCGCAGGTGCGGCAGCATGTACGGGGCGACGGCCCGGTGGTACTCGACGAGGTCGCCCTTCGTGTACTCCCCGGCGCCCCCGCCGCCGGGGAAGAGCACCTTGTCCGGCCGGTGGATCTCCACCGTGCGACGGCCGGCCCGTACGGTGCGCGACCGGTCGCCGCTCACGACACGACCGCCTCCCCCACCAGCAGCCGGCCGGCCGCCGCGATCGACTCGGCGTCGATGCCGGCGGCGTTCAGCTGCTCCTGGGGAGAGGCCGAACCCGGCATGTTCCGCACGGCGAGGCGCACCAGGCGCGGTACGGGACGTCCGTCGCCGAAGGCCTCCGCGACCGCGTCCCCGAGACCGCCCTCCGGGTGGTGGTCCTCGACGGTCATCAGACAGCCGGTCTCCTCGGCGGCCGTGCGCAGCGTCTCCCGGTCGACCGGCTTCACCGAGTACAGGTCGATCACCCGTACGGCGATGCCCTCGCCCTCCAGGGCCTCCGCGGCGGCGAGCGCCTCGGGCACGGTGACGCCCGCGGCGACCAGGGTGAGCCGGTCCTCGCCGGAGGAGCGCAGCACCTTGCTGCCGCCGACCGGGAACTCCTCGTCGGGGCCGTAGACCACCGCGCTCTCGCCGCGCGAGGTGCGCAGGTAGCGGATGCCGTCGAGGTCGGCCATCGCGGCGACCAGGTGTGCGGTCTGGTTGGCGTCGCACGGGTACAGCACCGTGGAGCCGTGCACGGCGCGCATCATCGCCAGGTCCTCCAGGCCCATCTGGCTGGGGCCGTCCTGGCCGATGGCGACGCCGGCGTGCGAGCCGACGAGACAGATGCCGGAACCGCTGACCGACGCCATGCGGATGAAGTCGTGGGCGCGGGTGAGGAACGCCGCGAAGGTGGACGCGTACGGCGTCCAGCCGCGCGCCGCGACACCCACCGCCGCCGCGACCATCTGCTGCTCGGCGATGTAGCACTCGATGTAGCGCTCGGGGTGCTCCTTGGCGAAGAACTCCGCGCGGGTGGAGTCGCCGACCTCCCCGTCGAGGGCGACGACGTCGTCCCGGGCGGTGCCGAGAGCGGCCAGTGCCTCGCCGAAGGCGTTGCGGGTGGCCACCTCCTCGCCCTTGTCCCAGCGGGGCAGGCCGGGAGTCCCGGTACGGCGACGGGCGGACGGTGCTCCGGCTCCGTCGGGGGACGGAGTCCCCACCCGGAGGCGCAGGCCGCGCGGGCCGCCGAGCTCGGCGACGGCCTCCTCGGCCTCCGGCAGCGGCTTGCCGTGCAGACCCTCGCGGTCCTGGACCGACTCGACGCCCTTGCCCTTGAGGGTGCGGGCGATGACCGCGGTGGGCTGGCCCCTGGTGGAGAGGGCCTCGCCGTAGGCGCGGTCGACGGCGTCCACGTCGTGGCCGTCCACCTCGACGGTGTGCCAGCCGAAGGCCTGGAAGCGGCGGGCGTAGGCGTCGAGGTCGTGACCGTGCCGGGTGGCGCCGCGCTGGCCCAGCCGGTTGACGTCCACGATCACCGTGAGGTTGTCGAGGTTCTCGTACGAGGCGTGCTCGGCCGCCTCCCACACCGAGCCCTCGGCCAGCTCGCTGTCCCCGCACAGCACCCACACCCGGTAGTCGGCGTGGTCCAGCCGCTTCCCGGCCAGCGCGATACCGACGCCGACGGGAAGGCCCTGGCCCAGGGACCCGGTGGCCGTCTCGACCCAGGGCAGCTGCCTGGGGGTGGGGTGTCCCTCGAGGCGGCTGCCCTTCTCGCGGAAGGTCAGCAGTTCCTCGTCGTCGATGGCGCCGGCCGCCTTGTAGGTGGCGTACATCAGGGGCGAGGCGTGGCCCTTGGAAAGGACGAAGCGGTCGTTGGCCGGGTGGTCGGGGCGTTCGAAGTCGTAACGGAAGTGGCGGGCGAACAGGACGGCCGTCAGGTCCGCCGCCGACATGGACGACGTGGGGTGCCCGGAGCCCGCGGCGGCTGCGGCGCGGACACTGTCCACGCGCAACTGCTGTGCGAGATCGACGAGTTCACCGGTGCTCATGAGTCTCCTTCGGTAAAGCGGTCGGTACGCCTGACGGGTCCGGGCGCGACATCCGGCCCGGGCGGCGGCTGATCGGGCGGCGGCACGACGGCGGACTGACTCTTGGCGGGTTCCCCACCGGGCTGGTTCTTCGCCGGTTCCCCACCGGGCTGGTTCTTCGCCGGCTCACCACCGGGCTGGTTCTTCGCCGGTTCCCCACCGGGCTGGTTCTTCGCCGGCTCACCACCGGGCCGGCCCTTGGCGGGTTCCTCGCCGGGCTGATCGTTCGCGGCCTCGCCGCCCGGCCGGCTCTTCGCCCGTTCCGCACCCGTACCCGGCCGGGACGGCTCCTGCTCCGGTTCCTGGTCCCGCTCCGGCTTGCCCGGTACGCGTGGCAGTTCCGGGGACGCCGTGTCCAGCGGCACCGACCAGGAGCGTACGAGGCCCAACTGGACGGCCTGGCGGGGCAGTACGGCGTCGAGGAGCCAGTCGGCGGCCACCCGCACCCGGTTGCCGGGCATCGCGGCGAGGTGGTAACCGCGGGTGACCGCGCCCGCGGCCACCCCGGAGAGGTTCACGCCGAGCGGGTTGGCTGCGGCCTTGACGCCGCCCAGGTCCACCACGAACCCCATGTCCTTGTGCCGGTAGGCGCGGCGCCGACCCTCGCCGAACGAGGCGGCGATGTTGTGCCCGCACACCTTGCCCTGCCGCCAGGCGTGCTGCGCGGTCATCGGGGTGTACGACCCCGGCTTCTCCAGATCGGGCACCGCCGCGGCGTCACCGCAGGCGAACACCTCCGGCCGCCCCGGCACCTGGAGGTGCGGGTCGACCAGCAGCCGCCCGCGTTCCATCGGCAGCCCGAGGGACTCGGCGAGCGGGTCGGGGCGGACGCCCACGCACCACACCAGCGTCTGCGTGTCGACGAACTCCCCGTCGGTCAGCAGCACTCCCTCGTGCGTGGCCTCCTTCACCGAGGTGCCCATCCGTACGTCGACGCCCCGCTCGCGCAGCACGTCGTCGGCCGTTCGGGAGAGCCGTTCGTCCAGCTCGGGCAGGACCCGGTCGGCGATGTCGAGGAGCAGCCAGCGCGGCCGCATCCCGGTCCGCAGGGGATGCCTGTCGACCTGGGAGTCGGTGAACAGCTGCCCGTGCGCGGCGACTTCGGTGCCGGTGTAGCCGGCGCCCACCACCACGAAGGTGCAGCGGGAGGCACAGCTCCTCGGGTCGTCGGTGGCGCCGGCGAGCTCCACCTGACGGGTCACGTGGTCGCGCAGGTACAGGGCCTCGGGCAGGCCGCGGAAGCCGTGGGCGTGCTCGGCGACGCCGGGGATCGGCAGCAGCTTGTTGACGCTGCCGGCCGCGAGGACCAGCCGGTCGTAGGAGAGGGTGCCGCCCTCGCCCTCGGGCCCGGTGTAGTGCACCTGCCGCGCGTCCAGGTCGATGCGGTCGGACTCCCCCAGCACCAGCCGCACGTGCGGCAGCGTGCCGGAGAGGGAGACGGTGACCCGGCGCGGCTCCAGGATGCCGGCCGCGACCTGGGGCAGCAGCGGAAGGTACAGGAAGTAGTCGGTCGGGTTGAGCAGGACGATCTCGGCGCGGCCCCTGGCCAGCCGGGACAGGGTCTGCGCCGTGCGGTATCCGGCGAAGCCGGCACCGACGATCACTATGCGGGGTCGACTCACGGTTCGCCTCCGGCGCGGTCGCGTACGTCGGGAGACTTCCGCGTCCCCCTGGCCCGGGCCGCCAAACGTCCGGCCGGTTTCCGCCCGGGCCCCCGGGTACCCGGCCCGGGAACCGGACCCCCCATGTCGCGGAGGCACCCCCCATGCCCGAGTACGGCTATTTCCTCTCGTGCGAGCAGTACGGCCCCGCAGAGCTGATCGAGCAGGCGCGGATGGCCGAGCAGGCCGGATTCCAGGCCCTGTGGATCTCGGACCACTTCCACCCGTGGAACGACGCGCAGGGGCAGAGCCCCTTCGTGTGGTCGGTGATCGGCGCGCTGTCGGAGGCGGTGTCCCTGCCGGTGGGGACGGCGGTGACCTGCCCGACCGTGCGGACGCACCCGGCGGTGGTGGCGCAGGCGGCGGCCACGAGCGCGGTGATGTCGCCGGGGGAGTTCCGGCTGGGCGTGGGCACGGGCGAGGCGCTGAACGAGCACATCCTCGGCGACCACTGGCCGCCCGCCCACGTACGCCTGGAGATGCTGGAGGAGGCCATCCAGGTGATGCGCCGGCTGTTCACCGGCGAGGAGGTCAACCACCACGGCACGCACTACACGGTGGAGAACGCCCGCCTGTACACGGTCCCGGACCAGCCCGTCCCGATCGACATCTCGGGCTTCGGTCCGGCGGCGACCAAGCTGGCGGCCCGGGTCGGCGACGGCTACATCACGATGATGCCGGACACCTCGATGGTGGAGCAGTACCGCAAGGGCGGGGGCGGCGGGAAGCCGGTCAGCGGCGGCACCAAGGTCTGTTACGGCACCGACCGCGACGAGTGCGTGCGTACCGTGCACCGGCTCTGGGCGAACGAACAGCTGCCCGGCGAGCTGGGCCAGGTGCTGCCCTCGCCGAAGCACTTCGAGCAGGCGCAGACCCTGGTCACCGAGGACATGGTGCGCGAGAACCGGGTGTGCGGCGACGACGTGGACGAGCATGTCGCCGAACTCCGGCAGTTCGCCGAGGCGGGCTTCGACCGGATCTACGTCAACCAGATCGGCCCCGATCTGCGCGGCTTCTTCGACTTCTACCGCACCAAGGTGCTGCCGCAGCTCCAGCAGCCCGGCTGAGCCGGGGGGCTCCGCCCACCCGGGCGGCGGCCACGGGGTGACCTTCGTCCATGGCGGAGTTCATGGCGGACGCCGTACCCCTGGACGGAGGACCACCGGCCTCCCCGCCGGGCCGAACGGCACTGGTCGCCGGAGCGGCCCGGTGCTGTCATGGTGGGGAGAGACGGCGTGGACGGGCCGGTGGAGCCGGGTGGCGGACGCGCCGCGCGCGGTCGCCGGGCTCGGGCCGAGTCGGCCCGTCGCACAGCGGAGGAGGCCGAGACCATGCTGTATCGCCGCACGGTCGGTGACGTGATGACGGACGAGGTCGTCACCTTCCGTCCCGACACGCCGTTGCAGGAGGTCGCCGCCCTGCTCGACGCGAACGACATCGTGGCGGCTCCGGTCGTCGACGACGACGGCTCTCCCGTCGGGGTCGTGTCCGCGTCCGACGTGCTGCGGCACGAGACCGGCATGCCCGATGCGCAGGGGCAGGACGGAGACGACGAGCGCTCGTGGGACAGGGCCCGGGCCCGGACCGCGGGTGAGCTCATGAGCAGCCCCGTGTTCACCGCCCGCGCCGACTGGACGATCCCCCGGGCCGCGCGGGAACTCCGCAGCCGGCACGTCAAGCAGTTGCCGGTGGTCGGCGACGACGAACTGCTCACCGGCATCGTCACCCGCAGCGACCTGCTCGACGCCTTGATCCGCTCCGACGCCGAGATCCGCGGCGAGGTCGAGCAGGACGTGCTGGGACGCATCCTCGCCCTGGACGAGGGCACCGTCGCGGTCGAGGTACGCGGCGGGGTCGTCACCCTGCGGGGGCACGTACCGGAACCACGCCTCGTCCCGGTGGTCGTGGCTCTCTGCCAGGGCGTCGACGGCGTCGCCGCCGTGAACGCCCACCTCGCCACCGCCGGGTAGGGCCGGCTTCCGCCACGGGGGTCAAGACCGGTGGTCGGTTTCGGCGGGGCGGGACCCGTCCGGCCGCGGCGGTACGACGCCCGCGGTGGGCGGAGTGGACGGAACCGGCGG
>NZ_NEUB01000867.1 GCF_002910825.1 Streptomyces sp. SM1
CCGCCGCCGGCATCGCGGGCGTCGTCCTTCTCGCCGTGCCGCTGCTGATCTGGGCCACGGACGACGCGCGGCAGAAGAAGGACGACGTGGCGGTGGCCGCCGGGTCCGACACCCTGCTGGAGGAGGAGTCCCTGGAGGTGCCGAAGGGCGACTATGCCCCGGCGGAGCCCACCCCGGAGCCCTCGGCCTCGAAGCCGTCCGCCAAGCCGAGTCCCGTCGTCAAGAAGCCGGTACCGGTGACGAGTCCGGCGTCCGCCCCGGTCAGTGAGTCGCCCAAGGAGACGAAGAAGAAGGAGGAGGCGAAGGTCCGGACCGAGAAGCGCGAGGCCCCCGAGCTCCCGCCGAACACCGCCGCCTTCGCCGTCCGGCGGCTGGCCGCCGAGGATTCCGGCCGGCACATCTGCTACCGGGTCCACAGGAAGGGCGCCGGCTGGACGAACCCGAGGTGCGACGGGGCCATGTCGGGCAAGGGACTGCCGATCACCGCCATCAACATCGCGGTGGTCGGCGCCCAGAGGGTGTCCGCCAACGAGTTCGTCCAGAAGGACGGGTGGACGACCCCGTGGTCGGACGCCGCCGACGGGACGGACCTGACGCTGGGCAGCGACTCCCCGGACGCGCCGAACCTCAGCGGCTACGCCATCGGTGTCGCGGACGGCAACGTCTGCCACCACCACAAGCTCGGCGGGCACGACTGGGGCGCCTATCTGTGCGAGTCGTCCGAGGGCTGGAGATTCGGCGGTTCGGTGGGTCCGGACGTGTGGCTGGAGTCCGTCAAGTTCAACCTCTGAGGGGCGCGACAGCGCAGCGGACGCCCGCCGGTGCCCGGTCCGGCGGGCGTCCGCCCTCAGAAGGTCACAGGGCGGCCTCCCGCCGCCGGGCCGGCAGATCCTCCGGCAGCAGCGTGGTGAGGTCGGCGAGACTGGGCGAGCTCAGGCCGCCCAGCCGGCGGGCCTGGCTCGTCATCATCGTCTCCAGCAACTGCCGGGCGAGCCGCGCGTTGCCGAAGGACCGGTCGCGCGGGAGGGCGTCCACATGGGCGCGCAGCGCCTCGACGGTGGCGTCGGCGCATTCGTACCCGGAGGTGGCGGCATGCCGGGACACGATGCTGACCAGCTCGTCCGTGCTGTAGTCCTCGAACGTCACGAACTTGGAGAACCGGGACGTCAGACCGGGGTTGGACTGGAGGAAGCGCCCCATCTCCTCGGTGTAGCCGGCGACGACGACCACGATCTCGTCGCGGTGGTCCTCCATCAGCTTCAGCAGGGTGTCGACGGCCTCGCGGCCGAAGTCGTTGGACGATCCCTCGGGGGTCAGGGTGTAGGCCTCGTCGATGAACAGCACCCCGCCCAGCGCGCTGGTGAAGACGTCCTTGGTGCGCTGGGCGGTGTGGCCGACGTACTGGCCGACCAGGTCCGCCCGCGCCACCTCCACCAGGGAGTCGCGGGGGAGTACCCCCAGTGAGTGCAGGAGCCGGGCGTACAGCCGGGCGACGGTGGTCTTGCCGGTGCCGGGCGGGCCGCTGAAGACCAGGTGGTTGCTGATCCGGGGGGCGGGCAGTCCCGCGGCGATCCGCTGGCGGGCGTTGGTCAGCAGACTGACCAGGTCGGCGACCTCCCGCTTCACGGCCGCGAGCCCCACCATGGCGGTGAGTTCGGCCATCGGGTCGGACGTGTCGCCGGTGTCCTGTGCCGGGCCGCCGCCGACGGCCGCCGCCTCCGCGTCGCCGACGTCCTGCGGCAGCAGCAGCGTCAGGTCGTTCTCCGCCGGGTCGGTCATGGCGGCGAGCCGGAACGCCTGCCGGTCCACCATGTCCTCGAACACACCGCGTGCCGCACGGCCGTTGCCGAACGTCGCGTCGCGCGTCATCTGCTCGAAGCGTACGGCGAGGGCCTCCCGGGTCAGCGGCCCGAGCTCGAACTGGTGCCGGCGGCAGAGGCTCTCGGTGATGGTCACCAGTTCCTCCACCGCGTAGTTGCCGAACTCGATGGTGCGGGTGAAGCGGGAGGCGAGACCGGGGTTGGCGGTCAGGAAGGACTCCATCTGCTCGGAGTAGCCGGCCGCCACCACGACCACGTCGTCGCGGTGGTCCTCCATCAGCTTCAGCAGGGTGTCGACGGCCTCGCGGCCGAAGTCGTTGGACGTCCCCTCGACGGTGAGCGTGTAGGCCTCGTCGATGAACAGCACGCCGCCGAGCGCGCTGTTGAACGCCTCGGTGGTCTTGATGGCCGTACCGCCGATGACCTGCGCGACGAGATCGGCGCGGGCGACCTCGACCAGGTGTCCGCTCCTGAGCACGCCCAGGTCCGCGAGGATGCTGCCGTAGAGGCGGGCGACGGTGGTCTTGCCGGTGCCGGGCGGCCCCGCGAAGATCAGGTGCCGGCTCATCGACGGGACCGGCATGCCCAGCCGGCGCCGGCGCTCCGCGAGCTGGTTCAGGTTGACCAGCGTGCTCACCTGGTGCTTGACGTTCTCCAGGCCGGTGAGCGCCTCCAGTTCGGCCAGTGGTCCCTCGGGCTCCGGCTCCTGGCCGGGCCCGACCGGGGCGCCGTCCTCGCCGGCTCGCCCGGCCGACTCGCCCCAGCTGTCGGGCAGCCCGTTGTCCGCGCTGGTCAGCAGCGTGACCGTGAGCCGCTCGCTCGCACGGCTCTGGCGCAGTCCCGCACCCCGGTTGTCGCGTACGACGCACCGGGTCACGTCGACCGGTTCGGCGCTGTCGATCCGTACGCCGTCGCCCGTACTGCCGGTGATCTCACAGGCGTCGAGGACGGCCCGGCCGCCGCGCGACACCTGGACGCCGTGGGCCTTCGAGCCGTGCACCCGGACCCGCTCCAGGGTGATCTCCGCGCCGTCCCGCACACCGACCCCCGCGTCGGCGCTCTCACCGATCTCGCAGTCCCGCAGCGTCCCCCGTCCGCGTTCGCCGACGAGGAGGCCCGAGCGGGCGGCGGAGGTGAGGACGGTGTCGCTGATCTCGGGGTCGGAGTCGTCGTCGATGCTCAGCGCGCAGCCGCCGGCGGACTCGATCTCGCAGTGCTCGAGGCGGCCGCGGCCGTCGTCGCCGAACTCGATGCCGTGGCCGCCCGATCCGGTGACCCGGACGCGGCGCAGCAGGGGGTTGGCGGCGGAGCGCACCGAGATGCCGACGCCGGCCGCGTCCAGCACGTCCAGGCGATCGAACTCGGCCGTGGAGTCGTCCCAGAGCTGCACCGCGCCTCCGGTGTCGGCGCAGTCGCTCACCACGGTGTCCCGCAGCAGCGGCGCGCCGCCCTCGACGACCCGTACGGCGGCCTCGGTGGAGCCGTGGAACGAGCAGCCCTCCAGGGTTCCGCGCGAGCGGTCCAGGACGAGCAGCCCGCTGGTCTTCGTGCGCCGGGTGACACATCCGCGCAGCACCGGGTCGGCCCCGCCGGATATGACGATGCCGCTCTGCGCGATCGACTCGAAGGACGTCTCCTCGATCTCCGGGCGGGACATGCTGGTCACCAGCAGGCCCACCGAGGTGTGGTGCACGGCGCACCGCAGCACGCGCGTCGAGCTGTGGCCCTCCAGGGCGATGGCCGGCTTGTCGGTGCCGGAGATGTCGCAGCCCTCCACGGTGCCGCGGGCCTCGCCGCTCGCCAGGATGCCGTTGGCCCGCGCGCTCCGGATGCGGCAGTCGCGGACGAGGGGCCCGGCACTCTCGCCGATCACCACGGCGGACGTGCCGATGTTCTCGAACACGCAGCCCTCGACGACGCTTTCGGACTCGGAGGAGTCGACGAGGCCGGCGCCGCCGGGATTGCTGACCCGGCAGCCGCGGGCGGCCAGCGAGCCCTTGCCGCGGACCAGCAGCGCCGTCCATCCGGCACCGGTCACGGTGCAGTCGTCGAGGGCCGCCTGACCGGCCGGTACGTCCACGACCGCGGCCTCCTTGTCGCGGCCCCGGAGGGTCAGGGCGCTGAGCATCACGGCGTCGGCCATGAGGGTGACGGCGCTGCCGTCCCGCGGGCAGAGCTCGACGGTGCCCGGCTCTCCCTCGCCGACGATCGTCACCCGGTGGCGGATGACGAGGTTCTCGGCGTAGCGGCCGGGACGGACCCGGATCACCGCCCCGGTGCGGGCCTGGGCCAGTGCCTCACCGATCGTCCGGAAGCCGTCCGACCGTTCCGGGCCGACCGTGAGTATGTGACGTGCCACGCCTCGAACCTCCTTGTGCTGGCGCCTGGTTGGCGCTGTACGCCGTACATCTCGTGTGCTTATCATGCGGCTCATGCGGAATGTCATGAAACGTCGGGGTACGGGTCTCGTGCTGGCGATCGCCGTGGTCCTGCCGGTCACCGGCGGGCCGGCCTTCGCCCTCCCCGCCGCGCCGGCCGCCCCGTCGGCGGGCCCCGGTGCCGACGGTCCGGGGGCCACGCTGCTGCCCCCGCTTCCCGTCCGGCTCGGCGAGGGCAACCCGTGCACCGGGGCCTCGGACCGGACGGCCACCGGAGCGGCGTGGTCCCAGACGGCGCTCGGACTGTCCCGGGCCCAGCGGATCTCCCGCGGCGGCGGGGTGACCGTCGCGGTGGTCGACACCGGGGTGGCCCCCGGCGTCCCCAGCCTGTCCGGCAGGGTGGAGGCCGCCGACGGGGCGGCCGGGGACTGCGTGGGCCACGGCACGTTCGCCGCCGGACTGATCGCCGCCGCGCCGGAGAAGGGCAGCGGCATCACCGGGACCGCCCCGCAGGCAGAGATCCTCGCCCTGACCGGCACCGACGACCGCGGGGTCCCCTCGGCGGAACGCGTGGCCGCCGGCATACGGACGGCGGCGGACCGCGGCGCACAGGTCATCTACGTCGGCCACGCCCTGCCCGCCGGCAGGACCGAACTCACCGCCGCCCACCAGACCCTGCTCCACCTCCAGGCCGCCTACGACCAC
>NZ_NEUB01000868.1:0-15343 GCF_002910825.1 Streptomyces sp. SM1
CCGGGGGCACCGCGGGAGTGCTGACGGGGCCCGGGGCCCTGGAGGCGGGGCCGGGGGCCGTCGTGGTGGGGTCGGTGCCGGAGGGGACGCGGGTCCCGGCCGGTGCGGGCGGGGCCGGTGCGGAGGAGGGGGACGGGCGGTTCAAGGTCCGGCTGGCGAACTTCGAAGGACCCTTCGACCTGCTGCTTCAGCTGATCGGGAAGCACAGGCTGGACGTCACCGAGGTCGCCCTGTCCAGGGTGACCGACGAGTTCATGGCGTACATCAGGGCCATGGGGTCCGACTGGGACCTCGACGAGACGACCGAGTTCCTGGTCGTCGCGGCCACGCTGCTCGACCTCAAGGCGGCCCGCCTGCTGCCCACCGCCGAGGTGGAGGACGAGGCGGACCTCGCCCTGCTGGAGGCCCGTGACCTGCTGTTCGCCCGGCTGCTGCAGTACCGCGCGTACAAGCGGATCGCCGACATCTTCGACCGGCGGCTCGACGAGGAGGCCCGGCGCCATCCCCGTACCGTCGGACTGGAACCGCACCACGCGGAGCTGCTGCCCGAGGTCGTCATCAGCATCGGCGCCGAGGGCTTCGCCAGGCTCGCGGTCAAGGCGATGCAGCCCAGACCCAGACCCCAGGTGTATGTCGACCACATCCACGCGCCACTGGTCAGCGTGCAGGAGCAGGCCGGGATCGTCGTCGCGCGGCTCAAGGAGCTCGGCGAGGCGAGCTTCCGGTCGCTCGTCGAGGACACGGACGACACCCTGACCGTCGTGGCCCGGTTCCTCGCCCTGCTGGAGCTGTACCGGGAGAAGGCCGTCGCCCTGGACCAGGAGACCGCGCTCGGCGAGCTGACCGTGCGCTGGACCGGCGGGGACGGGGACGCGGAACCGACGGTCACCGACGAGTTCGACCGGCCCCCCGAGCAGCCGCAGGAGGAGAGGAAGCCGTGAGCGAGGAGACGACGGGGACCCCCGCCGGGCCGCGGTCCGTCGCGGACCTCGACCTCGGGCCCGCCCTGGAGGCGGTCCTCATGGTCGTGGACGAGCCCGCGACCGAGGAGCACCTGGCGAAGATCCTGGAGCGGCCCGGACGGCAGGTCGCGGACGCGCTGCGCCGGCTGGCCGACGAGTACACCGCCGAGGGCCGCGGCTTCGAGCTGCGGCTCGTCGCGGGCGGCTGGCGCTTCTACACCCGCCCCGAGTACGCCGCCGCCGTCGAACGCTTCGTGCTGGACGGCCAGCAGGCCCGGCTCACCCAGGCCGCCCTGGAGACCCTGGCGGTGGTCGCCTACCGGCAGCCGGTCAGCCGCGGCCGCGTCTCCGCCGTGCGCGGAGTCAACTGCGACGGTGTGATGCGCACCCTCCTCCAGCGCGGTCTGATCGAGGAGGCGGGCACGGAACCCGAAACAGGTGCGATCCTGTACACGACGACGAACTACTTCCTGGAGCGGATGGGCCTGCGCGGTCTGGACGAGCTCCCGGAACTCGCGCCCTTCCTCCCCGAGGCGGAGGCGATCGAGGCCGAGACACTGGAAGGGGTCCCGTCGTTCGATCCGGACGCCCCGGATTCCGGGGACGCAGACGACAAGACGGAACTGTGATGCGAAGCAGCAGCGGCAGGAACAGCAGCGGAAACAACGGCGGGAGCCGTGGTGGCAACAGCGGCGGCCGCGGCGGGAACGGCGGTGGCCGCGGCAGTCACCGCGGTGCCGGCAACGACCGCGACGACCGGCAGGGCGGTCGTCCGAAGAAGCCGCGCCCGGAGGAGCGGCGCTACGACGTGGGCCCCGGCGCCACCCAGGAGGGTCCCAAGTCGGGCCGCGGGCCCGCGGCCCGCGGAGGCGCCAAGGGCGGGCCGAAGAGGCCCCTGCAGCGGGGGCGCTCGGTCCCGGCCACGTCCCGCGAGTACGAGGCACGGGCCGAGGAGCGCAACCGGGAGCGGTACGCGGGCAAGAAGGACGTGAAGCTCCCGAAGACCTTCCCCGGCGCCGAGCAGGAGGGCGAGCGGCTGCAGAAGGTGCTGGCGCGCGCCGGCTACGGTTCCCGGCGCGCCTGCGAGGAGCTGATCGAGCAGGCGCGGGTCGAGATCAACGGCGAGATCGTGCTCGAGCAGGGCCGCCGGGTCGACCCGGAGAAGGACGAGGTCAAGGTCGACGGCCTGACCGTCGCCACGCAGTCGTACCAGTTCTTCTCGCTGAACAAGCCCGCCGGTGTCGTGTCCACCATGGAGGACCCGGAGGGCCGGCAGTGCCTCGGTGACTACGTCACCAACCGTGAGACGCGTCTCTTCCACGTGGGCCGGCTGGACACGGAGACCGAGGGCGTCATCCTGCTCACCAACCACGGCGAGCTGGCGCACCGGCTGACCCACCCCCGGTACGGCGTGAAGAAGACCTACCTCGCGCACATCGTCGGCCCGATCCCGCGCGACCTGGGCAAGCGACTGAAGGACGGCATCCAGCTCGAGGACGGTTACGCGCGCGCGGACCACTTCCGCGTCGTGGAGCAGACCGGAAAGAACTACCTGGTCGAGGTGACGCTGCACGAGGGCCGCAAGCACATCGTGCGCCGCATGCTCGCGGAGGCCGGCTTCCCGGTCGACAAGCTGGTGCGCACCGCGTTCGGGCCGATCACCCTGGGCGACCAGAAGTCGGGCTGGCTGCGGCGGCTGTCGAACACCGAGGTCGGGATGCTGATGCAGGAGGTCGAGCTCTAAAGGGCTTGTGCGCCGCACCCGCACCCCCTTTAATAGTCACACCGACTATTAAAGGGGGTGCAGGTCATGGACGGCTACGACAAGTACGCCTTCGAGCCGTTCGCCGTCACCGTCGACCTCGCCGTCCTCACCCTCCGCGCGGACGCGCTGCAGGTGCTGCTCGTCGAGCGCGGACAGGAGCCCTTCGCCGGGCAGTGGGCCCTGCCCGGAGGCTTCGTCCTCCCGGACGAGTCCGCGGAGCGCGCCGCCCGGCGTGAACTGGGCGAGGAGACCGGGCTGGCGGACGTGTCCGGGCTGCATCTGGAGCAGCTGCGGACCTACAGCGAACCCGGACGCGATCCCCGGATGCGGGTCGTCTCCGTCGCCTTCGCCGCCCTTCTTCCCGACGCCCCGGAGGCGCGCGGCGGGGGCGACGCGGCACAGGCCCGCTGGACACCGTACGACGCCGCGCGGGGCCTCGCCTTCGACCACGACCGGATCCTCGCCGACGCGCGGGACCGGGTCGGAGCCAAGCTCGAGTACACCTGCCTCGCCACCGCCTTCTGCCCGCCCGAGTTCACCCTCGGGGAGCTTCAGCAGGTCTACGAGACCGTGTGGGGCACCACCCTCGACCGGCCCAACTTCCGGCGCAAGGTCCTCGCCACCCCGGGCTTCGTCGACGCCGTCCCCGGCGCGTCCCGTCTCACCGGCGGCCGGGGCAAACCCGCCGCCCTCTACCGCGCGGGCACCGCCGCCACCCTCCACCCGCCGCTGCTCCGGCCGACCCCGGAAGGACGCCCCGCATGACCACGACCACCCCCACCAAGCGCGCCGCGACAGGAGCGCTCACCGGACTCGCCCTCGGGGACGCGCTGGGCTTCCCCACCGAGTTCAACGACGTCCCGTCGATCCTCGCCAAGTTCGGCCCCTGGCGGGGGATGGACCTGCCCAGGCCGGCGATCGTCACCGACGACACCCAGATGACGCTCGCGCTCGGCCGGGGACTGCGCACGGCCATGGATCGGGGACCGCTCACCCCGAAGCGGCTGGAGCGGCCGGTGCGTGAGGAGTTCGTGGAGTGGTGGCGTTCGCCCGAGAACAACCGCGCGCCGGGCAACACCTGCCTCAAGGCCTGCCACCTGCTGTCGCGCGAGGACCGGCGCTGGCAGGACGCCAGTCAGACCGGCTCCAAGGGCTGCGGCGCCAACATGCGCGTCGCGCCGATAGGCCTGGCCTCCGGCCTGACCGACGAACAGCGCGCGGGCGCCGCCCAGTTGCAGTCCGCCCTCACCCACGGGCACCCCACCGCCCTGGCCGCCTCCGACCTCACCGCCCATGCCGTACGGCTGCTCGCCGAGGGCGCCGAGCCGACCGGCCTGATCGGACTGCTGCGTTCCTATGCCTACGACAACCGCACCCGCTACCACGAGTTCTGGCTCGGCGACCTGTGGACCCGCGCCCAGGACCCCACCCCCGAGCACTTCATCGCCCGCGGCTGGGACGAGTGCCTGGAGATCCTCGGGCGCCTCCAGGACGCCGTGCGGACCGTCTCCCCGGAGACCGACCCGTGCCTGGCCACCGGAGAGGGCTGGATCGCCGAGGAGGCCCTGGCGACCGGCCTGCTCTGCTTCCTCCTCCTCTTCGTCGACGAACCCCTCACCGCCCTGCGCCGCGCCGCCTGCACCGCGGGCGACTCCGACTCCATCGCCTGCCTCACGGGCGCCTTCGCCGGCGCCCACCTGGGCGCGGACGCCTGGCCGGCCGAGTGGGCGGACCGCATCGAGTACCGGGACGGCCTGCTGGCGCTGGGAACACTCTGGGACGCTTGAGCGGTGACCGACACCCTGGACCTCGACCTGCGCCCGGTGATCGCCGAACAGCCCGCCCCGGTGCTGTTCGCCACCGTCTCCGGAGCGCACCTGTACGGCTTCCCGTCCCGCGACTCCGACGTGGACCTGCGGGGCGCGCACCTGCTGCCGGCCGCCGATCTCGTCGGGCTGCGCGAGCCGGAGGAGACCCGGTCCCGGATGTGGGTCCGGGACGGCGTGGAGATGGACCTGGTCACGCACGACCTGCGCAAGTTCGTCCGCCTGACGCTGCGGCACAACGGTTATGTGCTGGAGCAGCTGCTGTCCCCGCTGGTCGTGCACAGCACCGAGGCGCACCGGGAGCTGGTCGCGCTCGCGCCCCGGGTGCTCACCGCCCACCACGCCCACCACTACCGGGGGTTCGCGCGGACCCAGTGGCGGCTGTTCGAGAAGACCGGTGAGCTGAAACCGCTGCTCTACACCTTCCGGGTGCTGCTCACGGGCATCCACCTGATGCGCTCGGGCGAGGTGCATCCCCATCTGCCGACGCTCGCCGGACGGACCGACGGCGCTCCCGGGTACCTTCCGGAGCTGATCGCCGCCAAGGCGGAGCGCGAGCACGGGGACGCCGGCGTCGACCGTGCCCGTGTGCGCGCCGACGTGGAGCGGCTGCACGGCGTGCTCGACGAGGCGCAGGCGGCGTCAGTCCTGCCCGGCGCCCCCACCGCGTACGACGCCCTGCACGACCTCGTCGTACGGATCCGTCTGCAGGGCTGAGGCGCGGCGGGCACGGATCAGGAAGTCCTCGATCCGGCCCAGGTCGGGCTCCTCGGGCAGGGGGCCGCGGTGGGCGGCTTCCGTGGCCTCGTCGGCCAGGCGGGTCATGCGGGCCTCGACCTCGGGCCACGGCACCTCCCCGCGCCTCACCGCGAGCAGCGGCTCGCGTTCCTCGCCCACGTCGATGGTGAGGGTCCCGGTGCGCAGCAGGTCCCGGGCGGTGATCAGCAGGCGGAGCAGGTGCATCGCGTGTTTCCAGCGCGGGGCGCCGTGGGTGCGGATGTCGGCGTCCAGCTTGCGGCGCTGGCCGTGGGCGTAACGGGTGAACGTCTCGTGGACCCTGCGGGAGAGGAACGCCCCGCGCAGGGACAGCAGCTCGCGGCCGGTGGCGTCGGCGTACTCCACCAGCGGGGAGTGCAGGCACTCCAGGATGTTGGGATTGGCGCGCAGGGCCAGCTGGCAGAAGCGTTCCAGCTCCCAGCTGAACTGCTCCTCGGCCGGCCCTTCGACATGCGTCGGCGGCTTCTCGAAGCGCCAGAACAGGGGAGTGGGCGCGAGGAAGACGCCCCGGCGGTCGGTGTCGCTGCCCTCCGTCGCCAGACCGAAGGCACGGGAGCCCATGACACAGGCGTAGATCGTGTGGTCGCTGACCAGGGTCTCGGGGCGCATGCCAGGGGAGCGTACGCGGCGGCTCACGCCAGGCGGATCGAATTTCCCTCCACGGTGATCCGCTTCGCGGGCAGCGGCCCGGTGGCCGGGCCCCGCTCCACCGAGCCGTCGGTGATCCTGAACCGGCTGCCGTGACAGGAGCAGTTGACGGTGCCGTCCGCGACATCGGCCACCAGGCAGTTCTGGTGGGTGCAGATCGCCGAGAAGGCCTTGAAGTCGCCTTCCTCGGGCTGGGTGACCACGATCTTCTCGTCCTTGAAGACCGTACCCCCGCCCACGGGGACGTCGGAGGTGGCGGCCAGCTCCTGCCCGGGAGTGCCCGTGCCCGAGCCGCCCCCGTCACCGCCGTCCGAGCCGCATCCCGCGGTCAGGGCCACCGCGCCCGTCGTCAGCAGGACCGTACGGCGCGTCGCGTGAGGGGACATGTCGTCACTCCGGGAAGTGGGGGAAAGCGGCGATGACACAGTGCCGCCATCCTGACACCGAAAGCGCCGCAGACGAGGTGATTCGCGACGCAGTGCCATCGATCGTGCGTACCGTCCCGTCTCAGCGGGCGAGCGCCCGGCGCCGCTCCCGCCCGGGCCTGACTACGCTGGATGACCGAACGGCAGACACGCACGTCAGCAAGGAGCATCGTCGTGGCGGTACGCGCGGTCCGGGGGGCCGTCCAGTTGGAACGGGACGAGTCCGGTCACATGGGGGAGCGGGTCGGCGAGCTGCTCACCGCCGTACTGGAGCGCAACGGCCTGCACCCCGACGACGTCATCAGTATCTGGTTCACGGCCACGCCCGATCTGCGCTGCGACTTCCCGGCCGCCGCCGCCCGCAAGCTCGGCATCGTCGACGTCCCCCTGATCTGCGCGCAGGAACTCGACGTCGAGGGCGCGATGCCCCGGGTGGTCCGGATCCTCGCGCACATCGAGTCCGAGCGGCCCCGCGCCGACATCGCGCACGTGTACCTCGGTGCCGCGGCCGCCCTGCGCAAGGACATCGCCCAGTGAGAACAGCCCTGGTCATCGGCACCGGACTCATCGGCACATCCGCCGCGATCGCCCTCTCCCAGCGCGGCGTCGCCGTCCACCTCGCCGACCACGACCCGGAGCAGGCCCGTACGGCCGCCGCGCTCGGTGCCGGCACGGAGGAGGTGCCCGACGGGCCGGTGGACCTGGCGATCGTCGCCGCCCCGCCCGCCCATGTGGCCGGCGTGCTCGCCGACGTCATGCGTCGCGGTGCCGCCCGCGGATACATCGACGTGGCCAGCGTCAAGGGCGGACCCCGGCGCGAGCTCGAGGCGCGCGGTCTCGACCTGTCGCCCTACATCGGCACCCATCCCATGTCCGGGCGGGAGAAGTCCGGCCCGCTGGCCGCCACCGGCGACCTCTTCGAGGGCCGTCCCTGGGTGCTCACCCCCACCCGGGACACCGACACCGAGGTGCTGAACCTCGCCCTGGAGCTGGTCTCCCACTGCAGGGCCGTGCCCGTCGTCATGGACGCCGACGCCCACGACCGTGCCGTGGCCCTCGTCTCCCACATGCCGCACCTGGTCTCCAGCATGGTCGCCGCGCGCCTGGAGCACGCCGAGGAGGCCGCCGTACGGCTGTGCGGGCAGGGCATCCGGGACGTGACCCGGATCGCCGCCTCCGACCCCCGGATGTGGATCGACATCCTGTCCGCCAACCCCGGACCGGTCGCCGACCTGCTCGCGGACGTCGCCGGTGACCTGGAGGAGACCGTACGGGCGCTGCGCGCGCTGCAGTCCTCCGACGAGGGCAAGCGCCGCGAGGGCGGTACCGGCATCGAGGACATGCTGCGCCGCGGCAACGCCGGGCAGGTCCGGGTCCCCGGCAAGCACGGTTCCGCGCCGCGCGTCTACGAGACCGTGGCGGTCCTCATCGACGACCAGCCCGGCCAGCTGGCCCGCATCTTCGCCGACGCGGGCGGCGTGGGGGTCAACATCGAGGACGTCCGTATCGAGCACGCCACCGGACAGCAGGCCGGTCTGGTGCAGCTCATGGTGGAACCCAAGGCGGCCCCGGTCCTCACCGCGGGGCTGCGCGAACGGGGCTGGTCGATCCGGCAGTGACGGGGCCCGGGGCCCCGCCGCGGCCACGGGGGCCTTGCGGCGGGGACCGTCCGGGACCGCGCGGCGGCGACCCGCGACCGCGCGCCGGCACCCGCGACGGAGGTGATCTCCGGGCCACTCCCCCGTCGAGACCCGCACCCGCCCTCCGGCGACGGCTTCCGGCCCGTCCCCCAGGGGCCGGATCGTCCGCTTGTCGGAAGGGTTCCGGGGGGCCGGTAATCTGGTGCGGGGCGTGTGTGCGCCCCGTACACCCCACTCCACCGCACCAGGAAGGTGTTCCTCCGTGGATAACGGCGCCGCCAAGCCCGTGATTGTTGCCATCGACGGTCCCTCCGGCACGGGCAAGTCGAGCACGTCGAAGGCCGTGGCGGCGCAGCTCGGCCTGAACTACCTGGACACCGGCGCCCAGTACCGGGCGATCACCTGGTGGATGGTGAACCACGGCATCGACATAGAGGACCCGTCCGCGGTCGCCGCCGTCGCGGGCAAGCCGGAGATCGTCTCCGGCACCGATCCCGAGGGTCCCACCATCACCGTCGACGGCGTGGACGTGGCCGGCCCGATCCGTGAGCAGGACGTCACCTCCAGGGTCAGCGCGGTCAGCGCGGTCCCCGAGGTGCGCGCCCGGATCACCGAGCTGCAGCGCGTGATCGCCTCCGCGGCCGTCACCGGCATCGTCGTCGAGGGCCGTGACATCGGCACCACCGTGCTGCCGGACGCCGACCTGAAGATCTTCCTCACCGCCTCCGCGGAGGCCCGGGCCGCCCGCCGCAGCGGCGAGCTCAGGGGCGCGGACCTGGACACCACCCGCGAGGCCCTGATCAAGCGGGACGCGGCCGACGCCGGCCGCAAGACCTCGCCGCTGGCCAAGGCCGGCGACGCGGTCGAGGTGGACACCACCGAGCTGACCCTTCAGCAGGTCATCGAGTGTGTCGTCACCCTCGTCGAGGAGAAGCGGGCGGGGAAGTGACCGGCGTCCCGTCGGCGCGGAGCGCCGAGGTCGGGCGGCGTATCGGCGTCGGTCTGATGTACGGGCTGTTCAAGCCCCGGGTGCTGGGCGCCTGGCGGGTACCGGCGGCCGGTCCGCTGATCTTCGCCGTGAACCACTCGCACAACGTGGACGGCCCCATGGTCATGGGCGTGGCACCCCGGCCCACGCACTTCCTGATCAAGAAGGAGGCGTTCATCGGGCCGCTCGACCCCTTCCTGACCGGCATCGGGCAGCTGAAGGTCGACCGGCACAGCACCGACCGCACGGCGATCTCCAGGGCGCTCGGCGTGCTGGAGCAGGGCGGGGTACTCGGTATCTTTCCCGAGGGCACTCGCGGCGAGGGCGACTTCGCCGCGATCCGCGCGGGGCTCGCGTACTTCGCCGTACGCGGCGGCGCGCCGATCGTGCCCGTCGCCGTCCTGGGAAGTTCCGACCGCCCCGGACGATTGGTCAAGGCACTGCCCCCGCTGCGCTCCCGCGTCGACGTCGTCTTCGGCGACCCCTTCGACGCGGGTGACGGCAGCGGGAGACGTACGCGCAGGGCGCTGGACGAGGCGACCGAACGCATCCAGAAGCAGCTCACCGCTCATCTGGAGAACGCCAGGCGCCTCACCGGGCGCTAGGGTCTGCCACGGGTTCCCGTGGCAGACCCTGCGACACTTGAGTAGTGGATCACCCGTCGTGTGCGGGGTTCCACCGATCACCACGATGAACGACGAGGTACGGACTTCATGAACGACCACATCCAGCCCGACGGCTCGGAGGCGTACGAGGGTGCGCACGAGCACGATCACGGGTCGCTGGGCGATGCCGAGTTCGCGGAGTTCATGGAGCTCGCCGCGGAGGAGGGCTTCGACCCCGAGGACGTCGAGGGCGCGATCGAGGCAGCGGGCCACGGTCCGCTGCCCGTGCTCGCCGTCGTCGGCCGGCCCAATGTCGGCAAGTCGACCCTGGTGAACCGCATCATCGGCCGTCGTGAGGCGGTCGTCGAGGACAAGCCGGGCGTCACCCGCGACCGGGTCACCTACGAGGCCGAGTGGGCGGGCCGCCGCTTCAAGGTCGTCGACACCGGCGGCTGGGAGCAGGACGTCCTCGGCATCGACGCCTCCGTCGCCGCCCAGGCGGAGTACGCCATCGAGGCCGCCGACGCCGTCGTCTTCGTCGTGGACGCCAAGGTCGGCGCCACCGACACCGACGAGGCCGTGGTCCGGCTGCTGCGCAAGGCCGGCAAGCCGGTCGTGCTCTGCGCCAACAAGGTGGACGGCCAGAGCGGCGAGGCCGACGCGTCCTATCTGTGGGCCCTGGGCCTCGGCGAGCCGCACCCGGTCTCCGCCCTGCACGGCCGCGGCACCGGCGACATGCTGGACCAGGTTCTGGAGGCGCTGCCCGAGGCGCCGGCGCAGACCTTCGGCACCGCGGTCGGCGGCCCCCGCCGGGTCGCCCTGATCGGCCGTCCGAACGTCGGCAAGTCCTCGCTGCTGAACAAGGTCGCGGGTGAGGAGCGTGTGGTCGTCAACGAGATCGCCGGCACCACCCGTGACCCGGTCGACGAGTTGATCGAACTGGGCGGCAAGACCTGGAAGTTCGTCGACACGGCGGGCATCCGCAAGCGCGTCCACCTCCAGCAGGGCGCCGACTACTACGCCTCGCTGCGCACGGCGGCCGCCGTGGAGAAGGCCGAGGTGGCCGTCGTCCTGATCGACGGGTCCGAGTCCATCTCGGTGCAGGACCAGCGCATCGTCACCATGGCCGTGGAGGCGGGCCGCGCGCTCGTCCTCGCGTACAACAAGTGGGACACCCTCGACGAGGAGCGCCGCTACTACCTGGAGCGGGAGATCGAGACCGAGCTCGGCCAGGTCGCGTGGGCGCCGCGGGTGAACGTCTCGGCGCGCACCGGACGGCACATGGAGAAGCTGGTCCCGGCCATCGAGGCGGCGCTGGCGGGCTGGGAGACCCGGGTCCCGACGGGCAGGCTGAACGCGTTCCTGGGTGAACTGGTCGCCGCCCACCCGCACCCGGTGCGGGGCGGCAAGCAGCCGCGGATCCTGTTCGGCACCCAGGCGGGCACCAAGCCGCCGCGGTTCGTGCTGTTCGCCTCCGGCTTCATCGAGGCCGGGTACCGGCGGTTCATCGAGCGCCGGCTGCGCGAGGAGTTCGGCTTCGAGGGCACCCCGATCCACATCTCCGTGCGGGTGCGCGAGAAGCGCGGCAGGAAGAAGTAGCCGACGAGCGGCACGGTGAAGGGGCGGTCCCGACCGGGACCGCCCCTTCACCGTGCTCCGGTCAGGCGCCTCTGCGCGGGGCCGGCGGCAGCCCGGCCGGCACGTGGTGCATCCCGGAGGCGTTCCGGCCGACCGTGCCGACCCGCTGCCACTGCGGCGGCCCGCCGTCGGCCTGGGAGGCGCCCGGCCCGGCGCCGTACGCGCCGCTCACCAGGGAGGCGCCGAAGGAGCCGGGGCTGTGGCCGCCGTACGAGCCCGTACTGCTGTGCGGGATGTTCCCGAAGGCGGTGAAGCCCATGTCCTCCTCGCCGCTGCGGTCGCCCGGCAGCGAACGGAAGGACTTGACGTACTCGGTGTAGAGGGCGTCGTAGATCGGCGTGGCCGAGTGGCCGCTCCGGGAGTCCTGCGCCGGGCGCACGGGGGCGGGGACCGAGGCGAGGGACTGGCGGCGGGGAACGTCGTATGCGTGCACGTATGTCCAAACGACCCCGCTCCACAAGAGATGCGGCCTTTTTGGGGCTTTCGCCGGTTGCGCCGTGGCGGGTTCCCGACGGCGCCCGGCGGTGTCCGGGTGGGACGGTCAGATGCCCGCGAGCGGCAGCGCGGCGGCGACCAGCTTGCCGTTCGCCGCCGCCTTGTCCAGTGCGTCGCGCAGCAGGTCCTCGCGCGGCTGACGGCCGATCGAGCCGACCGGGGCCGCGAACAGCAGCACCTGCTGGTGCTTGTTGGCGGCCGCCCGCCAGCCGTCGGTGACCTGGAGCGGCTGGTGGGCCTGCCACCAGGCCACCGGGCGGCCGCCGTTCGGGTTCGGCTGGAGCACGGCGTGCAGCTGGCCCGCGGCGAGCAGCACCGACCAGCCGTGCAGCACCGGCGGTACGGCCGACAGCTCGGTCAGCGGCATGAAGCCCTGCTCGATGAGCAACGGCAGGAAGTCGTCGCCGGCCCCGGACGAACCGGGCCGGGCGACCGGCGCGGTCGGCTCGACGACCAGGGCCGGATGCAGTTCCCCGGCGATCAGGGCCAGCCCGCTGGTCACCCCCAGCACGGCCTGTTCGGGGGTGACCTGGGCGGCCTCCGGCTCCGGGGTGTGGTCGCCGATGGCCCGTACGGCGCCCTGGAGCTGTTCCTCGGTGACCTGGACGACCTGCGAGGGCAGGCAGGTGGCGTGGGCGAAGGCGAGTACGGCGGTCTCTTCCCCGATGAACAGGACGGTGCTGGTGCGCTCCTGCCCGGGGTCGCCCTGGGTGCGGCAGGAGGTGCAGTCGTAACTGACCGGGGCGGATCCTCCGGCGAGCAGGCGGGCTGCTTCTTCGTCGCCGATCTCGGCGCGTACCTCGTCGCTGACGTCGAGCATGCGCGGCACGGGTGGCTCCCTCAGGATGCGTGCGTGGCGAGGCCGGGTGGCTCCCGGCCCGTGGTCCGGGCGGGTCCCCGGCTCATGAAGAAGACAACGGGCGATCTGTGGCGGGAGTCACGCCCCAGGGCGAACCGAATCGAACCATCCGGCGCGCGCGGTCACGGTGCGGGCGGAATCCCGCACTTATCGTCAACTGGCGGTGGATTCAGGTCTGTTGAGTCAAGTGGCGGCCGAAGGCGAGTCCGGCGTCCTGTCGACAAATCCGGAAATCAGGGAATGAAGCGGGTGGCCGGAAATCGCCGGTGCCCACGGGGGCTGCCACCGGACCGGCACGGCCGGGACGTCATGGTGGTGCGGGTGATGCTGCTGGGCCTCGAGTCCGAGGTGCTGGAGCCTGCCGGGCCGATCGACGCGGTCAGCGGGGCCCATGACCGGCTTGCTCGCTCGTCGGCTCGGGCTGGGAGGTCACGGCCGCGTACTCCGGGTGGTGCAGATCGAAGGCCGGCGACTCCGAACGGATCCGGGGCAGCGTCGTGAAGTTGTGCCGCGGTGGCGGACACGACGTCGCCCACTCCAGGGAACGCCCGTAGCCCCAGGGGTCGTCGACCTCCACCTTCTCGCCGTACCTGGCCGTCTTCCACAGGTTGTAGAGGAACGGCAGCGTGGACAGGCCGAGCAGGAAGGAGCCGAGGGTCGAGACGGTGTTGAGCGCGGTGAAGCCGTCCGCCGCCAGGTAGTCGGCGTAGCGGCGCGGCATGCCCTCGGCGCCCAGCCAGTGCTGGACCAGGAACGTGGTGTGGAAGCCGATGAACAGCGTCCAGAACTGGATCTTGCCGAGCCGTTCGTCGAGCATCTTCCCGGTGAACTTGGGCCACCAGAAGAAGAACCCGGCGAAGGTCGCGAAGACGACGGTCCCGAAGACCACGTAGTGGAAGTGCGCGACGACGAAGTACGAGTCCGTCACATGGAAGTCCAGCGGCGGCGACGCCAGCAGCACCCCGGTCAGTCCGCCGAAGAGGAAGGACACCAGGAACCCGGTCGCCCACAGCATCGGTGTCTCGAAGGACAGCGAGCCCTTGATCATGGTGCCGGTCCAGTTGAAGAACTTCACCCCCGTGGGCACCGCGATCAGGAAGCTCATGAAGGAGAAGAACGGCAGCAGCACCCCGCCCGTGGCGAACATGTGGTGCGCCCACACCACGGCCGACAGGCCGGTGATGGCCATGGTGGCGCCGACCAGCGTCAGATAGCCGAACAGCGGCTTGCGGCTGAAGACCGGGATGATCTCCGTGACGATGCCGAAGAACGGCAGCGCGATGATGTAGACCTCGGGATGGCCGAAGAACCAGAACAGGTGCTGCCACAGGAGCGCCCCGCCGTTGGCCGCCTCGAAGACCTGGGAGCCGAACCGCCGGTCCGCCTCCAGCACCAGCAGCGCCGCCGCGAGCACCGGGAACGCCAGCAGGACCAGGATCGACGTGAAGAGCGTGTTCCAGGTGAACAGCGGCATCCGGAACATGGTCATCCCGGGGGCGCGCATCCCGATGATGGTCGTGATGAAGTTGACCGCGCCGAGGATCGTGCCGAACCCGGCCAGCGCGAGTCCCATGATCCACAGGTCGGGGCCGATGCCGGGGGAGTACTGGAGGCTGTTCAGCGGCGCGTAGGCGAACCAGCCGTAGGCGGCCGGGCCCCCGGTCACCACCAGTGACCCGAGCACGATCAGTCCGCCGAAGAGGAACAGCCAGTACGAGAGCATGTTCAGCCGGGGGAACGCCACGTCGGGCGCGCCGATCTGCAGCGGCATCAGTTCGTTGGCGAACCCGGCGAAGGTGGGCGTGGCGAAGAGCAGCAGCATGATCGTGCCGTGCATCGTGAACAGCTGGTTGAACTGCTGGTTGTCGATGATCTGCAGGCCGGGCCGGGACAGCTCGGCGCGCATCAGCAGCGCCATCACCCCGGCGATCAGGAAGAACACGAACGACGTGATCAGGTAGAGGTGCCCGATCTTCTTGTGGTCGGTGGTGGTCAGCCAGTCGATCACCACCTTCCCGCGCCGCCCCCCGCGCGTCGGCCGCTCCGTCGCCGGCACGGTCTGCGTCCCCATGGCTCGCCCCTTCGCTCGTCGCGCACCGGGCCCGCGCCACATGTACCCCCGGGCCCACGCCATGATGCTCGCCTCCGCGCGTCTTCCGGCAGAGGGCGTGGCGGATCGTGTGACGAGAATGCGTACTTTTCGTGAGCGCGGACTTCCGTGGGTGCCGCACGACGCCGAGAATGAACGGGTCCCGGGAGTACGTCCCCCGGCACTTTCCGCCGGGCTTTATCGAGACGGTGGTGTGACACGCGGGAATTATGTTCGAATACCTGCGGAAGGGGGACGGAAAGGTCCATCCGGGTGAAGGCCATCGTCATGAACGGCTGTCGTGATCCTGTGACACAAGTGTGACCGCGGAGGTACCGTGGCCGCCGCTTCCGGTGCGGGCTTCCCCGCTCACGGGCCAGGGCTTAGCGTGGCCGTATGGCACCCATTCCGGCACCCTCCGCGGAGCCCCACGACAGTCCGGACGCCTATGTCGGCCTCGCCGCCGACCGGGCCGAGCACCTCGCGCGCGAACGCGGCTGGGCGACGGTGCGGGCGCTGGCACCCGGGACGATCATCACCATGGAGTACCGAGCGGGCCGGCTGAACTTCGAGGTGAGGAACGGCCGCGTGACGCGCGCCTGGAAGGGCTGAGACACGGCGACGGC
>NZ_NEUB01000868.1:15401-15528 GCF_002910825.1 Streptomyces sp. SM1
GACGTGTCCGCCGTCCCTCAGGGACGGGTCGCCGACGTCGCCCCGCGCGGGTGGCGCTCCGGGTGCGGCGGACGGCGGCTGCCCGCCGGGGAGACCGGGGAGCGCTCCGCGCGGGTGGTGTGCGGAC
>NZ_NEUB01000869.1 GCF_002910825.1 Streptomyces sp. SM1
ATCAAGGAGCTCACGGCCGACGGCCCCCTGCTGGGGCTCGCCGTGCCGGACAGCGACGGCTATCTCGAACTGGCCCCGCACCGGCTCGTCGAGGACCTCGGCGCCGCGTACGCCCGCGAGGTGCTCGCCGCCGGGCATCGCGAGGTCGAGGTGGTGGGCTACTGCTCCGGGGGGCTCGTCGCCGCGGAACTGGCCCGAGCGCTCGGCGAGGGCGGGGCCGTGGTCCGCGGGCTGACCGTGGTGTCCAGCTACCGCATCCCGTACCGGCTGGACGACGAGCTCATGGTCGACTACGCCTTCGCCCGCGTCATGGGCGGTGACCTGGACGCCCTCGGGTGGCCCGCCGACGAGGGCGACATGGGCCGGGCGCTCGCCGCGGCGCTGGCCCGCTCGCCGAAGGCGCTCGCGCCGGGGGCCTTCGAACAGCTCGACGGGGACGAAGGGCTGGACGCCGTGGCACGCCGCTTCCGGCTGCTGGCCCAGCGCTCCCGGGACGAGCGGCGTGCGGAGCTGCACCGGGCGCTCGCCCGCACCGAGGCGGGCCTGGGCGACGTCGGCCAGGTGGCGGCGCTGCACCGGGTGTTCTCGCATACGGTCGAGGCGGTCACGGCCTACGATCCGCTGCCCTACGCCGGCGACATCACCTTCCTGCGTCCGCTCGCGCCGACCCACTTCATCCCCGGCTTCCAGGACGACATGACGGGCTTCTGGCGGGAGATGTGCCTCGGCGAGCTGACGGTCGTCGACGTGCCCGGGGACCACTTCACCTGCGTCCAGCCGCCGCACGTGGCACGGACCGCCGAGGCGCTGACCCGGCGGACGGGAGCCGGGCGGTGAACGGCGCGGGGCGCGGCCCGCTGCGCGTCGTGGTGTGCGGCACCCGCTTCGGGCAGGTGTACCTGTCGGCGCTGCGCCGGTGCCCCGAGCGCTACCGCCTCGTCGGCGTGGTGGCCCGCGGCGGGGCCCGGTCGGTGGCGCTCGCCGAGGAGTACGGCGTCCCGCTGTACTCCTCGGTCGACCAGCTGCCCGGGGACGTGGACGTCGCCTGCGTGGTGGTCTCCAGCTCGGTCGGCGGCGGCCAGGGCGCGGAGCTGGCCCGGAAGTTGATGGAGCGCGGGGTGCATGTCCTGCAGGAACACCCGGTGCACCCGGCCGAGTTGGCGGACTGTCTGCGCACGGCGCGCGGCACCGGGACGCAGTACCTGCTGAACACCTTCTATCCGCACATCGAGCCCGTGCGGCGGTTCGTCGCAGCGGCGCGGCGGCTGGTGGAGCTGCGGACGCCGGTGTTCGTGGACGCGATGTGCGCCGTCCAGGTCTCGTTCGACCTGCTGGACATCCTCGGTGAGATCTTCGGTGGGGTGCGGCCCTGGTCCCTGGGCCCGGTCTCCGCGGCCGGTGACCGTCCGCTCACCTCCGTGGACGCCACGGTCGCCGGCGTCCCGCTGACCCTTCGGGTGGAGAACCGGATGGAGCCCGGTGACGACAGCACGAGTCTGTTCCTGCACCGCGTCACCGTCGGCACCGACGCCGGGAACCTGGCGCTGGTCAACACCCACGGCCCCGTGGTCTGGAGCCCGGTGCAGCGGACCGCGCCTGACCCGGTGGGCCGATTCGTGCCCGGCCCGGGCGCCAGTGCCGAGCTGCTGGGACCGGACGGGGCGCCGTCCTGGAAGGCGGTGCTGGAGGAGGTCTGGCCGGCGGGGGTGGTGCACGCCCTGGACGAGCTGGCGCAGCGGATCGCCGAGGGCGCCGATCCGCTGCGCGGGGCCCAGCGTCATCTGACGGTGGCTCACGCCTGGCAGGAGCTCACCGGCGCGCTCGGCTATCCGCAGGTCGCCGTTCCCCGGCCGGGATCCGCGGTGACTGCGGCCGACCTGCTCCCCGCCGTGGGGTGACAGGGATCTGGGCCCCGAGTACAGTTATCGTACGCGTACAAATACTGCGTACGACAATCATGGAGGAGCAGTGAACGAGAAGGGTCCGGACCGGGGGCGAGTGCTCCTCGCGGTGGCCTTGGCGCAGTTCACGGTGACGATGGTGATGTCGATCGTCAACGTGGCGCTCCCCGCCATTCGCAGTGGCCTGGGATTCGCGCCGGAACAGCTCTCGTGGGTCATCAACGCCTACGCGCTGGTGTTCGGCGGTCTTCTGCTGCTGGGCGGCCGGGCAGCCGACGTGTACGGCCAGCGGCGGCTGCTGGTCCTCGGCGCCGTGGTCTTCGCCGCGGCGTCGCTCGGCGGGGCACTGGCCCAGAACCCGGCCGAGATGATCGTCGCGCGGGTGGTGCAGGGCCTGGGCGCCGCCGCCATGGCGCCGGCCGCACTCGCGGTGCTCACCACCACCCAGCGGGAGGGCCGGGAACGCACCAGGGCGCTCGGTGTGTACGCCGCCGTGTCGGCCGTCGGCGGGGCGGTGGGCGTGCTCGCCGGCGGGCTGCTCACCGAGTACGGCGGCTGGCGCTGGGTCATGTTCGTCAACGTGCCGCTGGCCCTGGCCGTCGCCTGGCTGGCGAGGCGGCACGTGCCGGCGGGTACCGCCGCGGGGACGCGCCGGCTCGATGTCCTCGGGAGCGTGCTCGGCACCGGGGGCATCGGACTGCTCGTCCTCGGCGTCGTACGCACCAACGAGTACGCCTGGAGCTCGGCGACGACCCTCGGCACCCTCGCCGGGGCGGCGCTGCTGCTCCTCGCCTTCGTCCTGGTCGAGACCCGGTCGCGGGTGACCGACCCGCTGGTCCGGCTGGGCTTGCTGGCCCGGCGTGGCATCGGCGGTGCCAATCTCTTCCTGCTGCTGGTGTGCGCGGGGCAGTTCGCGGGCTTCTACTTCGTCTCGCTCTACCTCCAGCAGGTGCTCGGGCTGAGGCCGGTCGCCACCGGTGCGGCGTTCCTGCCCTTCTGCGCCGGCATGATCGCCGGCAGCGCTCTCTCGACCAGGCTGCTCGGTGCGCTGTCGGCCAAGGCCCTGCTGGTACCGGGCGCCCTCGTGGCGGCCGCCGGATTCGGCTGGTTCGCCCTGATCAGCCCCACCGGCAGTTTCCTGGCCGACATCCTCGGGCCGTCCCTGGTCGCGGGTTTCGGCATCGGCGTGTGCTTCGTGCCGCCGACCGGCGCGGCCACCCAGGGGCTGCCGCCCCACGAGGCGGGCATGGCATCGGCGCTGCTCAACAGCGCCCGGCAGATCGGCGGCGCGCTCGGGCTGGCCGTACTGGTGACCGTCCAGGTCCAGCACACCCGCGGCGCTCTCCGGTCGGGCGAGTCGCCCGAGGAGGCCATGACCAGCGGGTTCGGGCTGGGACTCGGCCTGGCCGGGGCGATTTTGGCCGTAGCCGCGCTGGTGGCCGCCGTCGTCCTGCCGGGGCGTTCCCGTGCGACCGCGCCGGCCCAGACGTCCGGCCACGTCGACATCCCCGTGACGGAGGTGGGGCGATGACCATCGAGGCGGAATCCGCCGGGCGGCCGCTCACCGGGCTGCTGCGTCCGCACCGGCTCGGCCTGACCGCGGTCCTCCTGCTGCAGATCGTCAGCGCCCTCGGGGGCCTCGCGCCGCTGGTCGCCGTCGTGGAGTTGGGACGTGCGCTGCTGCTGCCCGGCCCGGTGGACGAGGACCATGTGTGGAAGGTCGTGACCGTCGGGGCGGTCGGTCTGCTCGTCCGCGTTCTGTTCGGAGCCCTGTCCTCGGGCATCGGACACCTCATCGACGGCGAGCTGCAGTTGTCCGTGCGGCGGCTGCTCGCCGAGCACCTCGGCCGTGTGCCGCTGGGCTGGTACGCCCGGCGCAGCTCCGGCGAACTCGGCCAGGTGGTGCAGAACGACGTGGCCGCTCTGCACCCGCTGACCGCGCACACCCCGGGCGAGATCACCTCCGCGGTCGTCGTGCCGCTGGTGTCCCTGGTCTACCTGTTCGTCGTCGACTGGCGGCTCACCCTGATCGCCCTGGTCCCGGTGGTGCTCGGCCTGGTGCTGAACCTCATGCTCATGTCCGACAGCCGCCGCCGTGACCAGCTGGCCCTGGACGCGGCCATGGGCCGGATCGCCGGCTCCGCCGTCGAGTTCGTCGAGGGCATCTCCGTGGTGAAGGCATTCGGCGGAGCCGGCCGGGCACACCGAGCGTTCATCAAGGCGGCCGACGACTTCGCCGACTACTTCCTCGGCTGGGTGAGCGGCGTGGCCGCCCTGGGTGCCCTGGCCTCCCTGGCGCTGTCCCCCACGTTCGTCCTGGTCGTCATCCTCACCGGCGGGACGGCACTGATCACCGCCGACGCCATGCCACCCGCCGACCTGCTGCCGTTCCTGCTGCTGGGGCTCGGCCTGACCGCCCCGATCGCCGCGCTCGGACACGGCCTGGACGACGTACAGGCAGCCCAGCGGGCGGCCGGCCGGATCCAGGAGCTGCTGCGGGTCGCTCCCCTGCCCGAGCCGGCCACGCCCGTGCCACCGCGCGGTCACCGGGTGGAGCTGCGCGACGTCGCCTTCTCCTACGAGCCCGGACGCGAGGTCCTGCGAGGCGTCGACCTCGTCCTCGAACCCGGCACGGTCACCGCCCTGGTGGGGCCCTCCGGGAGCGGCAAGTCCACCCTGGCCCAGCTGCTGCCGCGGTTCTTCGACCCGACGCGCGGCAGCGTGTCGCTCGGCGGCGTCGACCTGCGCGACATCGGGTCACGGGACCTGTACCGCCTGGTCTCCTTCGTCCTGCAGGACGTCCGGCTGCTGCGCGCGAGCGTGGCCGAGAACATCGCCCTCGCGGTCCCGCACGCCGACCGCGACGACATCGTCCGCGCGGCAGGACTCGCCCGCATCCACGACCGGATCCTCGAACTGCCCCGCGGCTACGACACCGTGATCGGCGAGGAGGTGGGGCTGTCCGGCGGCGAGGCCCAGCGGATCTCCATTGCCCGGGCCCTGCTCTCCGACGCCCCGGTGCTGGTGCTCGACGAGGCCACCGCCTTCGCCGACCCCAGTACGGAGTACGACGTGCGGTGCGCCCTCGACACGCTCAGGGAGAACCGCACCCAGCTCGTCATCGCCCACCGCCTGGAGACCGTCGCCGAGGCGGACAAGGTCGTCGTCCTCCAGGACGGCGTCGTGGTGGAGCAGGGAACGCCCGCGGAACTCCTGGCACAGGACGGGAAGTTCGCGGCGATGTGGGAGGCACAGCGGACATGGCCCGACAGCGCGCCGCCGGCCCGGGAAGCGGCTGCGGAAGGAGGAGAGTACCGATGATCTCCCTGTTGCTGAGGGTCCTCGGCGACGAGCACGCCGGCCCGCTGCGCCGCACGCTCTCCCTGATGACCGTGGCCGCGGTGGCCGAGGGCTTGGCGTACGCGCTGCTGGTCCCCATCCTGCGCGTCCTCTTCGGCAGCGAACCGCAGCACGCCTGGGGATGGCTGGGCGCCTTCGCCGCCGCGGCGAGCGTCTGCGCCCTGCTGCGTTACCGCGCGGACGTGTCGGGCTTCCGCGCCGGTGCCGCGCTCTCCCGCGGACTGCACCACCGGCTCGGCGACCATCTGGCCCGGCTGCCCCTGGGCTGGTTCACCCCGCGCCGCGTGGGCGACGTGACCGTCCTCGCCAGCCGCAGTGTGCTGCAGGTGATGGCCGTCCCGGCCCACCGCCTGCAGCCGCTCATCTCCGCCGGGGCGCTCCCGCTCACCGTCGTCATCGTGATGCTGTGCTACGACTGGCGGCTCGGCGTGGCCGCGGTGGTGGCCAAGCCCGTCGTCGCGGCCGCGCTGATCTGGACCGGCCGGGCCACGGCGACCCACGACGCGGAGCGCGCGCGACGGGGCGACGAGGCGGCGGGACGCGTCATCGAGTACCTCCGTGCCCAGCCGGTACTGCGCTTGGGCGGCCGGACCAGCGAGCGGTTCCGGCTGCTGGACGACGCCCTCGACGGCCAGCGACGCGCGGTACGGCGTTCCGCGCTGTCGGCGCTGCCCGGCGTGCTGGGACTGTCCTTCACCGTGCAGGCGGTGTTCACCGCGCTGCTGGTGCTGGGCACCTGGCTCGCCCTGGGCGGCAGGATCGAGCCGGCCGAGGTGCTCGCGCTGCTGGTGCTGGCCGCCCGCTGCGTGGACCCGCTGCTGTCGCTCTCCGACCTCAGTGGTCAGATGCGGGCCTCCCGGGGGGAGTTGGAGCGGCTGGACGCCGTGCTGCGCGAACCGCCCCTGGCGGAGCCCGGGAAGCCGGTCGAGCCGCGCGGCAGCGATCTCGTCCTCGACTCGGTGGTCCTCCGCCGAGGAGGCCGCACCGTGCTCGACGGAGTCTCCCTGACCGTGCCCGAGGGCAAGCGGGTCGCGGTGGTCGGTCCCTCGGGGGCGGGCAAGAGCACCCTGCTGCAGCTCCTCGCGCGGTTCCACGACGTGGACGCGGGCGCCGTACGGCTCGGCGGCGTGGACGTGCGCGACATCGGCACCGAGGACCTGATGAATCGCGTCTCCGTGGTCTTCCAGGACGTCTACCTCTTCGACGACACCATCGAGGAGAACGTACGTCTCGGCCGCCCTGATGCCGACCAGGCCGGCGTCCGTGCCGCCGCCGAGGCCGCCCGCCTGGACGAGGTCGTGGCCAGGCTTCCGGACGGCTGGTCGACCAGGGTGGGCGAGGGCGGCGCCGTCCTCTCCGGCGGGGAGCGCCAACGCGTCTCCATCGCCCGGGCCATGCTGAAAAACGCCCCCGTCGTCCTGCTGGACGAGGCGACCTCGGGCCTCGACCCGGAGAACGAGCGTGCCGTCCAGGACGGCCTCGACCGCCTGCTGGCGGAGCGGACCGTGGTCGTGGTCGCCCACCGGCTGGGCACCGTCCAACAGGCCGACCTGATCGCCTTCCTGGACAGCGGATGGATCGTCGAACAGGGCACCCACGAGGAGCTGTTGCGTCGTGGCGGCCGCTACGCCCAGTTCTGGCAGGTTTCCCTGACCCCCGTACCGAGCGAGTGAGGCGGAGATGCAGACCGACCCCCTGATACCCGACCGCACCGGGACGGCGGTACGCCGTCCGGTCCCTCGCCGGTGTGCGCGAGCCCGGGTGCTGTGCTTCCCGCACGCCGGCGGCGCCGCGAGCCACTACCGGGCGTGGGCCGCGGACGCCCCCTGGGACGTCGAGTTCGCGGTGATCCAGTACCCGGGACGCGAGGACCGGTACGGGGAACCGGCACCCACGGACATGGCCGAGCTGGCCGGTGCGATCACCGTCGAACTCCTGGCCGACCGGCACGAGGGCGCGCAGCTGCCCCACGTGCTCTTCGGGCACAGCATGGGTGCCGCCGTGGCGTACGAGGTGGCCCGGGGACTGACCGCCGCCGGCCGGCCACCCGCCGCCCTGGTGGTGTCCGGCCGCCCCGCTCCGCCGCTGTCCAGGCCGGGCACCGTGCATCTCGGCAGCGACGACGACCTGCTGGCCGACCTGCACCGGCTCGGCGGCACCAGCAGCCGCGTCCTGGACGACGCGTCCCTGATGGCCGCCGTCCTGCCCACCATCCGCCGTGACTACCGGCTCATCGAGACCTACCGGCCGCTGCCCGGCGTGCTGCTGCGCGCCCCGGTCACCGTCCTGTACGGCGACCAGGACCCCGAGGTCGACGAGCGGGAGGCCGCGGCGTGGCGCGAGGCCACCGAGGGCCCCTGCGAACTGCACGCCCTGCCCGGGGGCCACTTCTATCTGGAGGCGCACCGCCGACAGGTCCTCGACCACGTCATGGCCCAGGCCCGCAGGACGGCGACCGCCACGCCCCAGCGGTGGCCCAGCATGCCGTGACCCTTGGCCGCGGCGTGCCGCGACCAGGCCGACGCCCGATCACGGCCCGGCCGAACCCATCTCAGCCGACCTCAGGGGGACCCCGATGAGTGAAGACCTTGTGAGACCGCCCGCCGAGGTGATCCGGCGGTACAGGGAACGCGGCTACTGGACGGACGAGACGCTGGCCGAGTGGCCGCACCCGACCCCCGACCACAGCACCCGGACCGCTCTGATCACCCCGGACCGGTCCGTGACCTTCGGCGAACTCGACCTGGCGGCCGACCGGACGGCCGCGGGACTGCGGGCCCGCGGGTTGCGGGCCGGTGAGCGCGTGGTCGTGCAGCTGCCCAACACGCCCGAGCTGGTGGTGCTCTCGCTGGCGCTGTTCCGGCTGGGTGCCTTGCCGGTGTTCGCGCTCCCCGCCCACCGGGAGGCGGAGATCAGCCACCTGGTGGACACGGCGGAGGCCTCCGTCTACGTCTGTCCGTCGGAGTCCGTGGAGGGTGACTACGCCCGGCTCGCCAAGGAGGTCGCGGCCCGCTGCGGCACCCTGCGGGAGGTACTGGTCGCAGGCGGCGGCGCGTTCACGCCACTCGACGAGGTGGACGCGGAGCCTGTCGAACTGCCCGCGCCCGATCCGCTCGACGTGGCACTGTTCCTGCTCTCCGGCGGCACCACGGGCCGGCCCAAGCTGATCCCCCGCACCCACGCCGACTACACGTACCAGTTGCGTGAGAGCGCACGGCTGTGCGACTTCGGCCCGGACAGCCGCTACCTGGCGGCGCTCCCCATGGCGCACAACTTCGCGCTGGCCTGTCCGGGCGTGCTCGGCGTGCTGCGAGTCGGCGGAACGGCCGTACTGGCGCCCGCCCCCACACCGGACGTGTGCTTTCCGCTGGTCGAGCAGGCCGGGGCCACGGCCTCCTCGCTCGTTCCGCCGCTGCTGCGGCTGTGGCTGGAGGCCGCGGAGTGGAACGACTGCGACGTCTCGTCCCTGCGACTGCTCCAGGTGGGCGGTGCGAAGCTGGACGCCGACACCGCGCGGCGTGTGCCCGCCGCGCTCCGCTGCGGGCTGCAGCAGGTCTACGGAATGGCCGAGGGCCTGCTCAACTTCACCCGCCTGGACGACCCGTGGGACGTCGTGTGCGGCACGCAGGGGCGCCCGCTGTCACCGGCCGACGAGATCCTCGTACTGCGCCCGGACGACCGGGCCGCCGCCCCGGGCGAACCGGGCGAGTTGCTCACCCGCGGTCCCTACACCCTGCGCGGCTACTACCGTGCGCCCGACCACAACAGGACGAGTTTCACCGAGGACGGCTACTTCCGCACCGGTGACCTGGTGACCCGCACGGCCGACGGGAACCTGGAAGTGGTGGGCCGGGTCAACGACGTGGTCAACCGGGGCGGCGAAAAGGTACCGGCGCAGGAGTTGGAGGAGCACCTGCTCGCCGACGACCGCATCAGGGCCGCCGCGGTCATCGCGCTGCCCGACGAGCTGATGGGGGAGAGCACGTGCGCGTGCGTCGTGCCCGACGACCTCGGTGACCCGCCCACGCTCCGCGAGGTGCAGGCCGCCCTGAGGACGCGCGGCATCGCCGCCTACAAGCTGCCCGACCGCTTGGTGGTGCGGGCGAAGCTGCCGCTGACGGGCGTGGGCAAGGTCGACAAGAAGGCACTGCGCGCCCAGGTGCTCGACGGGGGATCGGCCGGCTGAACCGCCGCCGTCCGTGGCCCGCGGATGCCACCACGGGCCACGGACGCGCTGCCGGGTCAGACGCGGGCGATCAGCCCGGCGACCACCGCTTCGAGTCCTTGGCGGTGGGTGTCGCGGGCGGTGAGCTCGGCCCACCGGTCGGCCAGGGACACCAGCCGGGGGTAGGTGTCCGCCGGCAGGGTGGCGAGTGCCCGGTCCCGGTGCGACGGCTGGTTGCTCGCGGCCTGGTGGCGCGCGCGGGTCACACGGATCATCAACTCGCCCACGGTGTAGTACCAGATGGTGCGGTACGCGTCGACGGCCTGCTCGGAGGTGAGGCCACAGCCGACGGCGGCGTCCACGATCGCCTCGACGATCCACAACGCAGAGGCGGCCATGAGGTTGTCCGTGGCGAGCACCTCGACGATCCAGGGGCAGTCGGCGAGCACGTCGTGCAGGAGCTGCCCCGCCGCGATCATCCGCTCCCGCGGATCTTCGGGCAGGTCGGGATGCGGGATGCTCTGGGCGTGCGCCTCCAGCAGGAGCAGCAGGAGCTCGTCCTTGTCACGCACATGGTGGTAGATCGCCATCGGGGTGCTGTCGAGCTCTTTGGCCAGGCGCCTCATCGACAGATTGTCGGCACCTTCCTCCGCCAGCAGCCGCTGAGCGGCTGCGATGATCGCCTCCTGCGACAGCCGGGGGGGACGGCCGGTCCTGCCAACGCGTTTGGTTCGAGACTCCATCCGTCCCTGTTCCTTCAGACTTGATGAGCGATTCCGTGGACGTCATGGCCCGATGGGCGATGGTGATCTGGTCGGGACGAGAGCCCGGACCCCGCGGGTGGCGCGATGGCCCCGCCCGGCGCCGGAAGCAGGCCGGGCCGCAGGGGGCCGCATCGGACACCGTGCGGATGGACCCGCTGTCAGCTGCCCTGACGTCCGCAACCCGGTGACGTGCCCGAAAACGCCGGGACTTGCGGGATTGCCGCTGAGGATTTGTTGAAAACACACCTTAGCACCAGGCACCGGGGTCCGAGAACTCGGCCCGTCACCCGCCACACGGACGCTCACAGCGCCGAGATCTCGCTCAGCAGGTCGTCCAGGCCGAGGGATCCCTGGGACAGCGCGGCCATGTGCCAGGCCTTGAGGTCGAAGGCCGCACCGTGCCGGGCGCGGGCCGCCTCCCGGCCCTTGAGCCAGACCCGCTCACCGAGCTTGTAGCCGATGGCCTGCCCTGCCATACCCAGGTAGCGGATGATCTCGCTTTCGACGTAGTGGGCCGGGCGGCTGCTGTGGCGGGCCAGGAACTCCTCGGCCAGCTCGGAGGTCCAGCGCTCTCCGGGGTGGAAGGGGGAGTCGGACGGTATCTCCAGCTCCAGGTGCATCCCCATGTCGATGATGACGCGGATGGCGCGGTGCATCTGGGCGTCCAGGTAGCCCAGCCGCCGTTCGGCGGAGGTCAAGAAGCCCAGCTCGTCCATGAGGCGTTCGGCGTACAGCGCCCAGCCCTCGGCGTTGGCGCCGACGAGGCCCACGGTGGTCTGGTACCGGGAGAGGCTGCCGGCGACGTGTGCCCACTGGGCCAGCTGCAGATGATGGCCGGGTACGCCCTCGTGGTACCACGTGGTGACCAGGTCGTAGGCGGGGAAGCGGGTCTCGCCCATCGTCGGCAGCCAGGTGCGGCCGGGACGGGAGAAGTCCAGCGACGGCTCGGTGTAGTAGGGGGCCGCGGCGCTGCCAGGCGGAGCGATGCACGACTCCACCCGGCGGACCGGTTCGGCCAGTTCGAAGTGGGTGCCGTTCAGGGCGTCGATGGCCTCGTCCATCAGGGACTGGAGCCACTGCCTGGTCTCCTCGACGCCCTCGACGGCCTCGCCGTACCGGTCGCACCAGGCCAGCGCCCGCCAGGGATCCCCGGTGCCCGGCAGCACCTTCTCGGCCTCCGTCCGCATCTCGGCGAGCAGACGGTGGAACTCCGCCCAGCCGTAGGCGTACGCCTCCTTCAAGTCGAGGTCGGTGCCGTTGTGGTAGCGCGCGAGGAGACCGTAGCGTTCGGGGCCGACGATGTCCGGGGTGCCCTCGACAGCCGGGGCGTAGCTGTCCCGTAACCATGTGCGCAGTTCCACCAGGGCTTCGGTGGCCGTCTGGGCGGCCGCGGTGAGTTCGGCGCGCAGCCGCTCGGGCCCCGGGTCGGTGAAACACGCGAACCAACTGCGGCCCGCGCCGATCCATTCGGTCAACTGCCCCAAGACGGCGGTGACTTGGCGGGAGCCTGCGAGCAGGCCCCGTTGGCGTCCGGTGTCCAGGGCGGCCCGGTAGCCCCCCAGGGCGTCCGGTACGGCGCGCAGCCGCCGGGCGATCGCCGCCCAGTCCTCGTCGGTGTCGGCGGGGTTGAGCGTGAAGGAGGTGCGGACCTCGTGCAGCGGTGAGCTGATGTTGCTGACCGTGCGCAGCCCCTCGCCTGCCTTGTGCACGGCGAGTTCGGCGGTGAGCCGCTCGCCCAGCAGGCGGGCGCAGCGGCGCTCGACGGCGCTGTCCGCGCCGGGTGCGGTCTCGGCTGCGGCGAGCTGCTTCAGGGTGGCGCGGGCCAGGTCGGCCACCGCGTCCTGGCCCGCCGGTGAGAAGTCGGGGAGCCGGCCGGAACTCGCGGTGACGCCGATATACGTGCCCATGATCGGGTTGAGGTCCACGAGAGTGTCCACATAGGCGTCCGCGACCTGGCGGGGCAGCCGACTTCCCTCAGGAATGGTGGTGTTGGACATGCGGGCCATCCTCGTAGGGACCAGTCCGCCTTGTCACCACCGAATGCGACGACGCTCCTCGGTGCCGATGGGGGGCTGGTCGGCGGGCCGGTCAATGGCCTTGTGGCCATGCGTACTATACGCGTATACTACGCATGTGCGGAAGTGCCGGAGGGATGTGCCAAGGGCCTCACCGTGAGCTCCTCGTGAGCTGCGACGGCAGGGTTGTCATCCCCCGTCAACCCTGCCGTCGCATTCTTGACTCTTAATTCAACGCTTGCCTGTTTTCTGAGTTCTGGCTCCCGCCTGCCGGTCGCTGGCCGGTTTTGATTGGTTGTGGTAACCCAGTGTGATTGACTGCAGTGTTGTTGCCGACTGCTCGGTCGACGTGGCGGATCCATCGACAGAGCGATCATTGATACGGGGGGAACAATGCATGGTCGTAGTCCGGCGATAGTGAGACGCTCTTCTCCAGTCGTCGAGTGGAGCAATTCTGTGGCTTCTGTGGCTTCTGTGGCTCATTGAGGATGGGTGACGATCATGCCGTGCGATGTTCGACCACATCGCGATCCGCTCCGCTCTCTGTCTGAATCCCGTGTATCGGTATGTACGGGTGACACCGCTTTCCAATTGATCCGGAAGGTTCTTCGCTGTCGCCCCGTCATGCCTGTTTCCCGTACGGCCTGCTCCACTTGCTCGGCATTCCGTGAGGCGGACTGCGGCCGTCGGCGAGCTCACCCCTGCTCGCCCGGACGCGGCGTCGCCCTGTACTCGGAGGAAGTGACATGAAGGCCCATTACCGCACTGCCGTGGTGCACACGTCTCGTGAACCGCTGGACATCGCCGTGGGGTTCGCCGCCTCAGGCCTCTTCGACACGACCGTGGTCCACGAGACCGCGGGCGAGTGGTCCATAGCCGGCGGAGTCGCCGCCGAGGTGATAGTTGATGCCGCAAGCATTCGGTGTACGAGAGACGGCGTCACCAGAGTGGAGCCCTGGTCCGGTGACCCGCTGACTGCGGTGAAGAAATTCCTGGCCGACCTGCCGATCCATGACTGGACGGCGTACGGCTGGTGTGCATTCGAGCTCTCCCACGCCATCGCCGGAATGGCAGTACAAGAGGGAACTCTTCTTCACCTCGTGGTCCCGCAGACAGAGCTTCGGCTGGCTGGCTCCCTGGTCCACCTGCACAGCCTCGAAAGCGACGCGCTGGCCACCGCCGAGAACACGGTGGCCCGCATCGCGGCGGAATCCACACCGACCGATTCACCGACCGTTCCGGCCGACCTGGAAATCGGCGCGGACGACTATCGCCGGAGTGTCGCGTCGCTAGTCGCGGACATCCGTGCGGGGACGCTGCAGAAGGCCATCCTTTCCCGGGAGATACCCGTGGCGGCCGAGATCGACTTCCCGGCGAGCTACCACAGAGGACGCCTGGAGAACACTCCCGCCCGGTCCTTCCTCCTCGACATGGGCGGGCTGCACTGCTTCGGATTCAGCCCGGAGACCGTCGTGGAGGTCTCCGCCGACGGTCGCGTTTCCAGCCAGCCACTCGCCGGCACGCGAGCTTTGACCGGGGACCCCCAGCTGGACCAGAAGCTCCGTGACGACCTTCTCGCTGACCCCAAGGAGCTGCACGAGCACGCCATTTCAGTGAAGGTCGCGGTCGACGAACTGATCGGCCCGTGCGAGCCGCAGTCGGTCGTCGTCCAGGAGTACATGTCGATCAAGGAGCGCGGTTCGGTTCAGCACCTGGCCTCTCGCGTGGTGGGTCAGCTGCGCGAGGGTGCGAGTGCCTGGGACGCCTTCGCCGCCGTCTTCCCGGCCGTCACGGCCTCCGGAGTGCCCAAGCGGGCCGCCTACCGGGCCATCAGCCGGTACGAGCGGAACCGGCGCGGCCCCTACGCCGGTGCCGTGCTGAAGGTCGGCGAGGACGGTGCCATGGACGCCGCCCTGGTGCTGCGCAGCGTCTACGGGCAGAGCGGCCGGACCTGGTTGCGGGCCGGCGCCGGCATCGTCGAGCGCTCCACACCGGATCGTGAACTCGAGGAGACGAGGGAGAAGCTGCGGTGTGTCACCGCATCGTTGGTGGCGTGCGGCGACCGCGCCGGAACCGCGGCCTCCCACACGGACGCCGTCCGTACCGTGGCACACGACTGATCGAGACACATCTCTGCGGGCGAGGAACGAACCGATCCTGGAGGCAACGGCACGATGGTGACGGTGGGGGAATGTCTCTCTGTTCAATTGCTGGGTCCCGTGCGTGCCTGGAGAGGCGACACGGAGGTCGTCCTGGGGCCGCCGAAGCAGCGTGCCGTCCTCGCGCTGCTGGCCGACCGGGCCGGTGACGTGGTGAGTATCGAGCACATCATCGACGCGGTCTGGGGAAGCGATGTCCCCCAGACCGCCGCCAACGGTGTGCACACCTATGTGGCCGGCTTGCGCCGGGTGCTGGATCCCGGCCGCAGCAGGCGGGGCAGCAGCTCCACCCTGGTCTCCGCGGCCGGTGGCTACAGCCTGCGCGTCAGCCCCGACGTGGTGGACCTCACCCGGTTCACCCAGTGCCACGCACAGGCCCGCCGGGCCGGCGCGGAAGGCGATCTCAAAGGGGCCCTGAAGCTGTATCAGGAGTGCCTGTCGCTGTGGCGGGGCGAGGCGTACGGGGGCATCCCGGGGCCGCACGCGGCCATGGAACGCACCCGGCTGCAGGACCTGCGGATGACGGTCGTCGAGGAATGGGCGTCGGACATGCTGCGGGCGGGCCGCCAAGGCGAGGTCGTGGCCGACCTGTCCGCGGCGGTGGCCGAGGAGCCGTTGCGGGAGAAGCTGCGCTGGCTGCTGATGCTCGCCCTGTACCGCTGTGACAGGCAGGCCCACGCGCTGGCCGTCTACACGGAGACGCAGCGGCTGCTCAGGCGGGAACTGGGCATCGAGCCGGGCGCGGAGCTGGCGAACCTGCACCAGGACATCCTGGCCGGACGCGAGGTCGCCGCCTGCCGGGACGAGTCCCGGGCCCCGGTCGCCGCCCTGCTGGGCAGCGCGTCGCCCGACCGTCCCCGTCCCGCCCAACTGCCGCCGGTGGCAAGGGGGTTCGTGGGTCGAGGAACAGAACTGAGCGAGCTTGAGAAGCTCTTGTCCGAGGACGTGTCGCGCTCCGGCGCCGCCACGACCGTGGCCGTCGTGGACGGCCTGGCGGGCGTGGGCAAGACGGAGCTCGCCCTGCAGCTGGCCCACCGGCTCACCGACCGCTTCCCGGACGGCCAGCTGTTCGTCGATCTCGGCGGCACGGGCCTGCGAGGCAAGCGGCTCACCGCGTCGGAGGCGCTCGGCCAACTGCTGAGCAGTCTCGGCGTCGACGCCGCGTGGATGCCCGGCGACCTGGCCGAGCGGGTCAGCCTCTATCGCAGTCTGCTGCACGGGCGGCGGACGCTGGTGGTGCTCGACGACGCGCTCAGCGCCGAACAGGTCCGCTCGCTGATCCCCGGCGGGCCGTCGGTCGTGCTGGTCACCAGCCGGCACCGGCTCACCGGACTCGCGATCCGGGATGGGGCCCACCTGATCAAGCTCGGTCCGCTGTCCGAACGCGAGTCGGCGGAGCTGCTGACCTACCTGGGCGGGGACCGGCTCCGGCACGAGAGAGCGGTCACGATGCGCCTGGCGCGCATCTGCGAGGGGCTCCCGCTGGCTCTGCGCAGCGCAGTCGAGGGGCTGATCGCGGCACATGACGTCCCGCCGACCGCGGCCGTCAGACGGTACGCCGACAGGCGCCGACTGCTGGACCACCTCACCGTGGAGGGCGACGCGGCCGCGAACGTGCGCACGGTGTTCGAGGCGTCCTACCGGGCGCTGCCCGACGAGGCAGCCCACATGTTCCGCTACCTGGGCCTGTCCCCTACCGGTCCAATTACCGTGCAACAGGCCGCGCTCCTGGCCGACACGAACCCGGCGACCACCCGGCGCCTGCTCGACGTACTCGCCGACCGGCATCTGCTGGAGCGGACCTCCCGGGGCTGCTACCGGTTCCACGGCCTGATCGGGATCTACGCTGCCGAGTGCGCCGAGTACGAGCCGAAGGGCCACCGTGACCTGGCACGTGTCCGGCTGCGTGGATGGGAGGACGGCTTCGTCTCGTGCCGCGTGGAGGCCCAGAAGCAGAACAAGACGCCCCAGGTGACCATGGCCTGACCGGCCACCGTCACGGAAGCGGCGGGGCCGGCACTCCGTGCCGGCCCCGTGCACGGTCGAGCGAATCCCGGCTGCCGCACGGCTCCGCACCGGCCGGCCCCGGCGTCCGGCGGGTGTGCAGCCGTCCCTTGTCAGGCCGGTCCGGCCAGTTCGAAGCCGCCGTCCGCCGTACGGCGCACCGACACCCGGGAGCGCAGCAGCGCGGACTCCTCCCAGGCGGGCGCCGAGTGGCCGGGTCGGCGAACGGCGTCGAAGGGGAGCGCGTCACCGGCGGCGCACAACTCACCTTCGCGGCCCACCTCCTGATGCCGGCCGTTGCGGTCCAGCACGCGCACCCGGACGTGCGGCACCGCGGTGCCGAGCGCGCCCGGCGACACCGCCTCGCCCGTCGGCCCGACCTCCCGGGAGGTCCAGGGCAGCGCGCCGTCGACGGGGGCGAAGTCGGCGCGCAGCCGGGCACCCGGCAGTGCCGCGAAGTGCCGGGCGACCAGTGCGGCCGGGACCGGGCCGCCGAGGAGCTGCACGAGCCGGGGCCGGATGGGGAGCGTCGCCATGACGGCGTCGTACTCCTCGGGGCTGAACACGGCGGCGCACGGCATCCCGTCCCGTGCCGCAGGCGCGCCGGTGTCCGGCAGTGCGCGCAGCGAGCCCCCACAGGCGAACGCCCACCACATCGCGGACAGAGCGCGCGGGTCAGCCGGAGGGCCGGCCACGAACACCCGGTGCGGCGCGGGGCCCGCCGCCCGGATCCGCTGCGCGGTGGCGAGCCGCCAGGCGCGGTGGTCGGTCAGGTAGCCGACGGGTCCCTCAGGCCCGCCGCCGAAGAGCATCAGGAAGGCGACCTCCCTCGGGTGGGACAAGGGGAGAGCCGGCTCCCGCCGGTGAACGGTGAGGAGCCGCGTGGTCCCCTGGTCGTCGAGGGGCAGCACCGAGTACCGCCGCGGCCACGCGCCCCGGGTGGAACGGCTGCACAGGACGGTGGAGACGCCGCTGATCGCGGCGATCGCGCGCAGTTGCGCTCGGTTGTGGCCGTGCGCGGCCGGCACGCACACCCCTCCTGCCTTCAGGACGGCCAACTGCGCCACCAGTGCCTGCTGGTGGTCGTCACAGTGGATGATCACGGGATCGCCGAGCTGGACTCCGCCGTGGACCAGTACCGACGCCAGCTGGGTGGCCTGTAGTTCGGCCTCGGCGAAACTCAGCTCACCGCGAGCGTCCTGAACGGCGACCGCGTTGGGGCGGCGCTCGGCCGCCCGGGTGAACAGGGCGTCCAGGGTGCCCTCCGATGACGGAAGCGCCCCCCCGGCCGCCGTATTAAGCGTGCCGGGGGCGGAGGCACGCGCCATGGCGAGGGTGGGTGTGGGGCGAGGTGTCCGTAGGGCGCGCGCGTGGCTCGGCGTCATGGCGCGGTCAGTGGTCACGGTGCTTCCTCCCGGTCGGCATGGGACCAGCCTGGTCGTACGGTCTGGGGAAGTTCTTGATGAACGTCCCTCCTCCTCGGACGGCGGCCACGAGGTAGCAGCGCAGTCCCTGCAACAGGGGGTGCTCTGGAACGCAGATGGTGCCTACGCTCACCTTTCGGAGGGCCGCGGTGTGGTGACCGATTCGCGCGTGCCGCCACCGAACGGTCGGCGATCGCGTGCAACGAGTGCGTTACATGGCGGAGTCCGCGGTGCCCACCTTCGGCTTACCAGACGAAAACTCTGGCCTCGCAGCGCCGCAGATCGCACTCATGTGCGGGATCACCGGCGTCACCGCGGTGCTCTGCGCCGCGCGCTTCGGCGAACTCGAGGGGATACGGCATTGCCGAGTCCTGAGCCGGTACGGCGTCGACCAGGGCGGTGGGAAATGATCTGTATCAGCGTGGGAGACGATCTCCGAGGAAGGTCGCATCGGCACTGACCAGTGGCTTTCGTCGGTGCCCCCACCCAGGGCATCGCTCTCAGCGCCTGCACCCAGGACCTTCTGGACGCGTGGCTGGACGACTATCCCGGCCGCGGCCCACGGGTACACGGCTTCCTCGCCTGGACCAGCCGCAACGACCACGCCCGCCCCATTGCCGTCGAACTCCCCACGCCCGCCTTCACCGGCCAGCTCATCGCTCAGGACGCGCGCTGGCAGCTGGTCAGCCGGCTCATCCACGACAACGAGATCCCGTGTCCGACAAGGCGGCGGGACTCCTCGCTCTCCTCTTCGCGCAGAACCTGTCCCGGGTCGTCGCCCTCACCACCGAGCACGTGGAGGTCGCCCGGGGCGCGGTGCTGCTCCGGCTCGGGCAGGTCCCGGGCCGCTTCCCGACGCAGCACCTCAGCAGCAGCCAGCTGGTACGTCGCCTCCATGCGCTCGGTATCCGGCTCCGGATGGCCCGCAACACCGCCCTCGTCGAGCTGGCATCCGAACTACCCGCCGTCATGGTCAGCCGACTGCTCGGTGTACACCAAAACACCGCCGACTCCTGGAAGCGCATAGGCGGGCAAGACAACAACTAGCAGCACCGCCGACTCTGGTGCGCAATTCGTGTGTCAACTGGCGAGTTTGTAGCTGAGTCGGGTGAGGTGGCTGCTGCGTGAGCGGTCCAGGGGCTGCCCGGCCCAGTGGGCGTCGAGTCGTACGATGTTGATAGCGGTGGCGGAGAAGGCGTGTTGGAGGCGGACCTTGGGCAGTCCGCGGTAGCGGGCCCGGCGGATCCCGGTGACGTCCAGGGCCTGGTTGACGGTGCCCTCCACCCCGGCCCGCAGCTTGTACCGGGTCTTGAAGGAGTCGGTCTTCTGCTCGGCGCGGGCGGCGGCGAGGGTTTCGTGCAGTTCCTTCGGCCGCAGTGTGAGCATGCGGTTGCCGCGGGCCGCTGCGGTGCACTTGCCGCGGGAGGGGCAGGTGCGGCAGTCGGCCTTGGCGAATTCCACGACGATGGCGTCGCGGCCGTGCTGGGTGACGGGATACCAGCCGCTGCTGGTCCGTCCTTCGGGGCAGCGGGCCTGGCGGGTCTTCCAGTCGACGGTGAAGGCGGCCTTGTCGAAGCCGCTCGCGGCTTTGGCCTGTGCCGAG
>NZ_NEUB01000870.1:0-4968 GCF_002910825.1 Streptomyces sp. SM1
ACCGGGGATACATGCGGTAGATCCGACCGGGAGGAGTGGGCATGGCGGTGAGCGAGCGGCCGCGGCTGATGGCGGAGCTGGCCGTGGTGTCCCGGCGGTACATGGCGTCGTACGCGCTGTTCAACCAGGCGCTCGCCGACCATCTGGGGCTGCACCCCACCGATCTGCAGTGCCTGAACCTGCTGACGCTGGAGGGCGGCCCGGTGACGACCGGGCGGATCGCGGAACTGACGGGGCTGACGACCGGGGCGGCGACGCGGCTGGTGGACCGGCTGGAGCGGGCGGGGTACGTGGTGCGGGAGCGGGACGCGGGAGACCGGCGGCTGGTGCTGGTGGCGCCGGTGCCGGAGAAGGCCGCGGAGTTCGGTCGGGTGTGGGACCGTCTCGGCGGCGGCTGGGTCGCACTCTTCGACGACCTCGACGACTCGGAACTCGCCCTGTTCATCGACCATATGAGGCGTACGACGGACTTCGGTGCGGAGCAGGCCGCGCGGCTGCGGTCGGGAGAGGTCCGAGAGGTCTAGGAGGTCGGGGGCCGGGCCGGGGGGTACGCGGGAATAGGAGGGGGCGGGGTGTCGTTCCAGGGGTATAGTTGAATTGTAAACAATCTGGAGGGTGAGCGGCCATGCAGTTCGGGATCTTCAGCGTCGGGGATGTCACCCCCGACCCGACCACGGGGCGGACGCCGACCGAGCGCGAGCGGATCAAGGCCATGGTCGCCATCGCGCTGAAGGCCGAGGAGGTGGGCCTCGACGTCTTCGCGACCGGTGAGCACCACAACCCGCCGTTCGTGCCGTCCTCGCCGACCACCATGCTCGGCTACATCGCGGCCCGCACCGAGCGGCTGGTCCTCTCCACCTCGACCACCCTGATCACCACCAACGACCCGGTGAAGATCGCCGAGGACTTCGCGATGCTCCAGCATCTGGCCGACGGCCGGACGGACGTGATGATGGGGCGCGGGAACACCGGTCCGGTCTATCCCTGGTTCGGCAAGGACATCCGCCAGGGCATCGACCTCGCCGTCGAGAACTACGCCCTCCTGCACCGGCTGTGGCGCGAGGACGTCGTCGACTGGGAGGGGAAGTTCCGCACCCCGCTGCAGGGTTTCACCTCCACGCCCCGCCCGCTGGACGGCGTACCGCCGTTCGTCTGGCACGGTTCCATCCGCTCGCCGGAGATCGCCGAGCAGGCCGCGTACTACGGCGACGGTTTCTTCCACAACAACATCTTCTGGCCGGCCGACCACACCAAGCGCATGATCGAGCTGTACCGGGCCCGCTACGCCCACTACGGGCACGGCACGCCCGAGCAGGCGATCGTCGGCCTGGGCGGCCAGGTGTTCATCGGCAAGAACTCGCAGGACGCGGTGCGCGAGTTCCGCCCCTACTTCGACGTCGCACCGGTCTACGGGCACGGGCCGTCGCTGGAGGAGTTCACCGCGCAGACCCCGCTGACCGTGGGCTCCCCGCAGCAGGTCATCGAGAAGACGCTGTCGTTCCGCGACTACGCCGGTGACTACCAGCGCCAGCTGTTCCTGATGGACCACGCGGGGCTGCCGCTGAAGACCGTGCTGGAGCAGCTCGACCTGCTCGGTGAGGAGGTCGTGCCGGTGCTGCGCGAGGAGTTCGCCAGGAACCGTCCGGCCGGCGTGCCGGACGCGCCGACCCACGGTTCGCTGCTGGCCACCGCCGTGCGCGGGAACGCCGTGCGCGGGAACGCCGGGCGCGAGGAAGCCGGACGCACGGAAGGAGCACGGGCATGAGGCTCGTCGTCGTATCGGCCGGACTGAGCGTGCCGTCGTCCACGCGGCTGCTCGGCGACCGGCTGGCGGCCGTCGCCGCCCCGGCCGCGACCGCCCCGGAACCCGGGCCGGCGGACATCCGGGTGGTCGAGCTGCGCGACCTCGCCGTGGAGATCGCGCACACCTTCACCAACGGCTTCCCGGGCCGGGCGCTGTCCGACGCGTTCGACGCGGTGACGGGAGCGGACGGGCTGATCGTGGTCACGCCGGTGTTCTCGGCGTCGTACAGCGGGCTGTTCAAGTCGTTCTTCGACGCGCTGAGCGTCACCGACCCCGACGCCCTCGCCGGGAAGCCGGTGCTGATCGCCGCGACCGGCGGCAGCGCACGGCACTCGCTGGTGCTGGACCACGCGCTGCGTCCGCTCTTCTCCTACCTCAGGGCCGTCGTCGTCCCGACCGGTGTCTACGCCGCCTCCGAGGACTGGGGCGCGGAGGGTCTGGACGGGCGCGTCGAACGGGCGGCCGGGGAGCTGGCCGCGCTGATGGCGGGCCTGTCCACCGTCCGCCCGCTGCCCCGGCGGGACTCCTTCGAGGAGATCACCCCCTTCGAGGAGCGGCTGGCGGCGCTGCGGCCGGCGGGCTGAGCCGGGCGGGCCGAGACGGCACGGCGCGCGTCCGGGGGCTCCGGTTGCTCCCCGGAGGCTCGAAGGCGTGACTACCGGCACGGGGGACCGCCGCAGGGCGGGCCCCGCACGTTGGGGCTCGCACGCCGGGGCTCGACGACGAGTCCGTACGGACGAACCCCGGCGGACGAACCCCGGCGGGCGGGCCCCGGCAGGCAAGCCCCGCCGGGTGAGATCCGGGTAAGAACGGGACCCCGGTGCCGTCCACCGCGACCGGGGCGGCCCGCAGGTTGGCACACTGGCCCCGTGTCGCACACCCTTCTGCTCGCCGAGGACGACCGCGCCATCCGCAACGCGCTGGAGCGCGCCCTGACCCTGGAGGGTTACCGCGTCACGGCCGTCGCCGACGGTGTCGAGGCCCTCGCGCACGCCCACCGCAGCCGGCCCGACGTACTGGTCCTCGACGTGATGATGCCCGGCATCGACGGGCTCCAGGTGTGCCGGGTGCTGCGCGCCGAGGGCGACCGCACACCGGTGCTGATGCTGACGGCGCTGGTGGAGACCGCCGACCGGATCGCCGGACTGGACGCGGGCGCCGACGACTACGTGGTGAAGCCGTTCGACGTCGAGGAGGTCTTCGCCCGGCTGCGTGCCCTGCTGCGCCGCGCGGCCCCCGTCCCGCCCGCGCCGGCCCCCGGACCCGTGGAGGAGCCGAGGCCGGTGAGCCCGGACCGGTTCGTCGACGCCGCCGGACTGCGCATGGACCCGCAGGCGCGCCGGGCCTGGCGGGGCGAGCGGGAGCTGGAACTGACCCGCACCGAGTTCGAGCTGCTGGAACTGCTGATCCGCAACGCCGGTGTCGTCCTCGAACACGCCACCATCTACGACCGTATCTGGGGCTACGACTTCGGCCCCGGTTCCAAGAACCTGGCCGTCTACGTCGGTTATCTGCGCCGCAAGCTCGACGAGCCCGGCGCACCGCAGCTGATCCACACGGTGCGCGGGGTGGGCTACGTGCTGAGGGCCGAGTGACCGCGGGCGGTGCGCACGCGACACCGGGGCCGGTACCGCGCCGGCGGATGCGGCTGCTGTCGCTGGGGACCACGTTCGCGGTGGCGTTCGCGGCGGTCACCGCCACCGTCACCGTGCTGGTCGGCATCCTGTCGTACAACGCGGCCGCCCGGCTGGTGCGGGTGGACCAGCAGACCGTGTTCGACGAGGTCGTGCAGGATCTGCGGCGCGAGGTCCGGGACAACCGGATGGCGCCCCTCGACTTCTCCTCCGCCGCGCCCGGCCACGACCTCGTGCGGCCCGCCCGGACCGACGTCCAGGTGCTCGGCCCGGACGGCAGCGTCTTCGACCCGGGCGACCCCGGACTGCCGGTGGTCGCCGCCGACCGTCTCATCGCCGGTGCCGCCACGGCGGGACGGGTGGTCGTCCACGCGGGCGTCGACGTCGGCGACGACGTCTACCGCGTGGCGACCGTCTCGCTGGGCGGCGAACGGGGCGCGGTGCAGGTCGCGCAGGAGTTCAGCAACACCGAGGACCTGCTGCGGGCGCTCCAGCGGCGCACCCTGATCATGATGGCGGCGGTGGTCGTCGGCGCCGGACTGTTCGGCTGGTGGCTCGCCCGGCGCATCACCCGGCGCCTCGTCGTCCTCACCAACGCCGCCGAGATCGTCGCCCGCACCCGCCGGCTCGGCATCCAGGTGCCCGTCGCCGGCAACGACGAGGTGGGGCGCCTCGGCCGCGCCTTCGACCGGATGCTGGGGCGGCTCGCCCAGTCCGAGGAGGACCAGCGCCGGCTGGTGCAGGACGCCGGGCACGAGCTGCGTACGCCCCTCACCTCGCTGCGCACCAACATCTCGCTGCTGCGCCGCATCGACGAACTGCCGCCCGGCACCCGTGAGGAACTCGTCGCCGATCTCACCCAGGAGGCCCGCGAACTGACCGACCTGGTCAACGAGCTGGTCGAGCTGGCGGCGGGGCAGTCCGACACGGAGCCGCCGCAGCGTGTCGACCTCGCGGACATCGCCGAGGACGTGGCGGAACTGGCCCGGCGGCGCACCGGACGGCAGATCGTGGTCCGCGCGAGCGGCGACACCGGCACCGACGGGCGGCCGGGGATGCTCACGCGGGCGGTGTCCAACCTGGTGGAGAACGCGGTCAAGTTCGACCGGGGCGGGCGCGCACCCGTCGAGATCGGCGTGACGGGTCCGGCCCGGCCCGGAACGGTGCGGGTGGAGGTGCGCGACCGGGGGCCGGGCATCTCCGACGACGATCTGACGCGCGTCTTCGACCGCTTCTACCGCGCCGCGGACGCGCGGTCCCTGCCCGGGTCGGGGCTGGGTCTCTCCATCGTCCGGGAGGTCGCGCTCGCGCACGGCGGCGCGCCGTACGCCTTCCGTCGGGACGGCGGCGGAACGGTGACCGGATTCACGGTGGGCGGCGGGGCGGGAGCGGAGACGGAAGAGGACGAACAGCGATAAGCACTGACCGAAGTCGCGTCCCGCCCATCACCCCGCCGTCACCGCGGGCAGCCGCGTGTCCCGCCCACCTCTCCACCCCGCCGTCACCGCGGGCAGCCGCGTGTCCCGCCCA
>NZ_NEUB01000870.1:5104-5264 GCF_002910825.1 Streptomyces sp. SM1
CTCTCCACCCCGCCGTCACCGCGGGCAGCCGCGTGTCCCGCCCATCTCTCCACCCCGCCGTCACCGCGGGCAGCCGCGTGTCCCGCCCACCTCCCCACCCCGCCCCACGTCACCGCGGGCAGTCGTGCCGCAGGGCGGCACGGGTGGGCGCGACGGCACC
>NZ_NEUB01000004.1 GCF_002910825.1 Streptomyces sp. SM1
CGGGCAGTCGGTCGCCGACCTGCTGGGCATCGAGGTGGAGGTACTCACCGGCCTGCCGCTGCTCGACGACCACGCACCGCCCGGAACTCCTCCCCGGCCCACGCTGGTCGGGCTGGACGGCAGGCCGAGCTGGCGGCCGTTCGTGTCCTCCGTGGTCTGCGGTCCGGTCGGCTCCGAGGGGCGGGCCCCCGCACCCAGGCCGGTGGGGATCCACCCGCCCGACTGGATCCTCGGCGGCGGCGAGCGGGGCACGGTACGGCTGACGGACCGCTGGCAGGCGACGGTGACCCGGGCCGGCCTCGCCCTGTGGGCACCGGACGGCCCCCGTCCCGGGCCGCTCGGCCCGGCCGTCGACCCGGAGGTGTGCGCCATCGAACTGGGCATGCCGGGACAGCAGTTGGACGGCTCCCTGCTGCCCGCCCTGTCTCACCTCGTGCGCGGCCTCGGCACCGACGTCCGCTCGCGCACCACCCTGCTGGTCCGCGGCAGACTCCTGGCGGGCGACGGCCCCCTGCGC
>NZ_NEUB01000871.1 GCF_002910825.1 Streptomyces sp. SM1
AGCTGCCGAGCTGCCGAGCTGCCGAGCTGCCGAGCTGCCGAGCTGCCGAGGATGATGCCGGTGGATCGGGCCGACCGTCCCCCGGAGCGGCCGCCTGGATCTGCCGGGAGCGGCCCCTCGTGCAACGCGTCCCGTGGACACCGGTGTTCGAGGCCGGTGCAGTGACGTCCGGCACTCGGGGGAATGGCGCGGTGACGCCCCGGCAGGGGCGTGCGGGTGGGAGAGTGGGCCCCCATGAGCGATCTTGTGGCGGCGGGTCAGGCACCGGATCCGGACACCGGTGCCGGTGAGCCGGGCCCGGACCGCAACGGCCCGGAGCGGAAGGCGTCGGAGCAAGGGGCACCGGAGCAGGAGACGCCCGGGCAGAAGACGCCGGAGCAGAAGACGCCGGAGCAGAAGACGCCGGAGCAGAAGGGCTCCGCCCGGAAGGGCTCGGGCCTGCGGTGGCCGGTGCTCGTCGTCCTGGTGCTGCTTCTCGGGCAGATGGCCGTGGCGATGGTGACCGCCGCCGCGCGGCAGACGCCGACGATCGACGAACCCGTGTACGTGGGTACGGCCGCCGTCTACCTGGAGGAGCACAGCCTGCGGTTCAACCCCGAGCATCCGCCGCTCGGGAAGCTGGTGATCGCCACCGGCGTGGCGCTCGCCGGTCCGCACCTGGAGCCGGGATTCGACGGTGACCAGGGCGAGTTGGGGCGGAGCCTGCTGTACGAGTCGGGCAACGACCCGTGGCGGGTCATGTTCTGGGCCCGGCTTCCGGTGATCGTCCTGACGCTGCTGTTCGGGCTCGTCGTCTTCGCCTTCGCCCGTGAACTGGCCGGAACCGCGGCCGGGTCGGTGGCGCTCGCGCTCTACTGCCTCTCCCCCGACGTGATCGCGCACGGCTCACTGGCCACGCTCGACGCGCCGGCCGCGGGGTTCGTGCTGACCTCCGCGTGGCTGCTGTGGCGGGCCCGTCGGCGTCCCCGGCCGCATCTGCCGCTCGCCGGTGCGGCACTGGGGGCGGCACTGGCCACCAAGATGAGTGTGCTGCCCGCACTGCCCCTGCTGGCGCTGACGGCCGCCGTGTCGGTGTGGTGCGCGGCCGAGGGCGACCGGCGGCGCAGGCTGGCGCGGGCCGCCTGGGGCGCCGCGGCCTTCACGCTGATCGCGGTCGCCGTCGTCTGGACGGCGTATCTGCTCGTCGATCCCCGGTTGCGCTGGAGCGGGCAGCAGGTGCCCGTCGTACGGGGGCTGCGCGGGCTGTCGGTGGACCTGCTGCCGTTCCCCGAGCCGTACCGGGACGGCATGCGCGTCCAGTTCGGCCTCGAGGAGCGGCCGTGGGAGGGCTTCCTCTTCGGGCGGGTGTACGCGGGCTCGCTCTGGTACTACCTGCCGGCCGCGCTGCTGGTGAAGACGCCGCTGGGCATGCTGGTGCTCTGGGCGGCGGGCGCCGTCACGGTCATGGCGGTACGGCGGCTGCGGCCGGCGGCACCGTACCTGCTGCCGGTTCCGGCGGTTCTGCTGGCCGCCGCCATGTACGGATCCCGGAACTTCGGCACCCGGTACACCCTTTTCCTGCCGATGTTCCTGGCGGTGGCGGCGGGCTGTGTGCTGCTGGTGCGCCGGCGGTGGGCGCCGGTGGTGACCGCGCTGCTGGTGGCCTTCGTCGCGGTGAGCTCGCTGCGGACGTTCCCCTACTACCTGCCGTACTCCAACGAGGCGTTCGGCGGCCCGTCGAAGACCCGGCTGCGGCTGCACGACGCGAACGTGGACTGGGGCCAGGATCTCGGCCGGCTCGCCGACCGGCTGCGCGAGCGGTACCCGGGAGAGCGGATCTGGCTCGTGTACAAGGGCGGCGGCGTGCCCTCGTCCTACGGCATCGACGCGGCCGATCCGCGCGGGGTGCCGCCCGGGAAGGTGCGCGGGGTACTGGTGGTGTCGGACTCCGCGGCGGCCAAGGCGACGGGCCGGCTGGCCGAGTTGATCGAGAGCAGCCGGCCGGTCGACGACGTCGGGCACTCGATCACGGTGTACCGGCGGTGAGGACGAGGGCCGTCAGCTCCGGCCCGGCGCCGCCGCCCGCTGGAATCCGTCCGCGCTCACGTGCGGCATCACACTGCTCGCCACGCGGTAGCGGCCGTTGGGCACCTCGGCGGACCGGCGGACGTGAACGGCGAGCGGGCCCGCCCACTCGTAGCCGTGCCGCGCGGCGTGCCTGGCCAGCCGGTCGGTGAGCAGCTGCCCCACGCGGCCGCCCCCGCGCGTCAGTTCCTCGTGCACCGGGCCGGCCAGTTCCACGTCGTAGGCGTTGGGCACCAGTACCCGGCCCGCCCGGCACACCACGGCGTTGCTGTCGCACTCGTGCCGCAGGGCGTCGACGAGTTCGACCGGGTCCCGGCCGAACATCCGCGCCCACAGGGCCTGCCACCGGTTCTCCAGTGTCTTCTCCAGCGCGCTCAGGGCGCTCATGGTCTCACCTGCCGAAGCATCGTCACGTCGAGGGCGGGGTGGGCGGGGAGTGCCGTCCGGACCGGGCCGCGGCCGGTGGGTGACGTCCCGTCAGGACGCGGTGACCGCTGCGTGACCCGCACGGCACGCCTACCGCTCGTCGTAGTCGCCGGGCCGGATCTCGGCCTCCTCCAGCGCCTCGCGCATCGTGCGGCCGGTGCCGCCCCGCGCCCGCGTCCCGGTGTCCTCGCCCTGCTCGATCGTGTCGTCGGTGTCCCGGGTCTTCGGCCGGTTCTCCTCGGGGACGGTCATGTCCGCTGACTCCTCGTATGTCCTGGGGTTCGCCTGTTCCGCTGTGTCGCCGGGTTCCCCGCGAAGGCGTGGATATCCCCCCGGGAGGGCGGCCGGTGTGCCCGGGCGAGCAGCCTGTTCCTCACGGTGCGTGGGCTATGTTGAACCCTCGTGGGAGACGAAGGAGGCGCACCGGTGCCATCGCCGCAGCAGGCACGCGCACAGGCGTCCGCGATCACCTCGGGGAAGGCGGGCCAGGAGTCGGAGCTGTCTCCGACGGCCCAGCTCCGCGCGCTGTTCGACCGGCCCCGGCTCTCCCCCGGCCAGCGGCGCATCGCCCAGTACCTGATCGAGCACATCGCCGAGGCGGCGTTCCTGTCGATCACGGATCTCGCGGACCGGGTGGGAGTGAGCCAGCCCTCGGTGACCCGGTTCGCCTCGGCGGTCGGCTTCAGTGGTTATCCCGCGCTGCGCGAGAAACTCCAGTCGATCACTCTCGGCGCCCGGGCCGGCGGCCCCGCCGAGGAGGCCGGGGGGAACGAGCTTCAGGCGGCGGTCGACGCGGAGATCGAGAACCTGGAGAACCTGCGGCGGGACCTCGCCGACGCGGACCGCGTCATCGAGGTGGGCCGCCGGCTGTCCGCGTCCACGCCGCTCACCGTGCTCGGTCTGCGCATCTCCGTCTCCCTGGCCGAGTACTTCGCCTACGCCGCCCGGCGTATCCATCCGGACGTACGGCTGGTGACGCGGGGCGGCAGCGTCGCCTACGACGCGCTGCTGCAGTCGCGGGAGGCGGGTGGCACCTGGGTGCTCGCCTTCTCCATGCCGCGGCACGCCCAGGAGACCCTGACAGCGGTGCGGGTCGCCCGCAGCGCCGGGCTGAAGGTCGCGCTGATCACCGATCTGGCGCTGGGTCCCGTCGTGGACGAGGCCGATGTCACCTTCGCCACCGGGACCGGTTCGCGGCTGGTGTTCGACTCCTACGCCGCTCCGGGCGTGATGTGCGCGGCGCTGCTCCAGGCCATGACGGACGCGGACCCCGAGCGGACGCAGGCGCGGCTCGACGAGTACGAGCACGTCGCCGACGAGCACCAGTTCTTCCTCAGGGACTGAGCACCGACCGCACGTGCGCTGTCGCCATGGCCGGCTCGAAGCACGCATGAATGTTTTCATACGTCTTGCAAATCAGATGGCATATATAAATACTGCTCACGGATCGCACCCCCAGTGGCTCGGGACCGCGCTCCAGCACTTCCGTCCCCGACCCGCTCCGCCCGGAAAGCCCACGGTCCGCCCATGCGCAGCACGCACCGCCCGCCGCGAGCGGTACCCATCGCGACCGGGCGCCCGCACGAACACCCGAAGCGGCCGGCTCCTACCCGCTCCGGCGGCCAGGGTGTTCGGCCGGGCATCCCCTGCCCGGCCACTCGTGGCGGCCCCGGTCATCCCCTAGACCGGGGCCGCCCCACCCCGTCGTCCCCGCAGGCGACACCGCACACCCGGAAGCGATGATCATGTCCCTGACGTCCACCGCCCTCAGTCCCGACTGGCCCTGCCAGGTCAAGACCCCCGGCAGCTACGACTGGGAACGCTCGGCGGCGAAGTGGCTGCGCGAGCTGGTGCCTGCGCGCTACGCGAGCTACCCGGCGTTCATCCGGCATCCCGTCCTGCTCGGCCGGCATGCCCAGATCCAGGTCGAGCACGAGATGCGGGTGGCCCGCACCGCCCTGCAGACCGCCCGGGCCGATCTGCCCAGGGCGGGACTGCGCGAAGGGGTCATCGAGCACACCATCAAGCTCTACGCGGCCGAGGTCCTGCAGCTCCAGCACATCGCCCGCAGCGTCCGCGCGGTCACCCAGGCCCTGGCCGACACGGGCCGCTGACCGCCCGCCCCCGGAGCCGGCCCGGTGGCCGGGATCGGCGGCCGGGATCGGCGGCTACCGGCCGGTCAACGAACCGGGAGCGGTGTGCAATGCTCTTCGCGTGAAGAGCGAGCCTGTCGTCCCGGCGGGGTCCGGGGCCGCGCCGGACCTGGTGGAACTGGCCAGAATCGTCGCCCAGCAGCGAGCCGAGCTGGACCGGCTCCGCGAGCAGGCCGCGACCTCGTGTGTCGTGGAACGCGCCAAAGGCGTCGTGATCGCGCTGACCGGATGCTCCGCGGACGCCGCCGGGGAGACCCTGCTCCAGCGTGCCAAGGCCGCCCGCCGCTCCCTGCTCGAGGAATGCTGGATCACCCTGGGCGAGCTGGCGCCCGTCCGGCCCGCCGGCGCCCCGTCCCCGGCGCGGTCCGGCGACGGCCGGGACACCACGCCCGCCGGCCTCCCCGAGACCGACCCGCCCGCGGCCCCGTCCCCTCCCGACGACGTCGCCGACGCGCTGAGCCGCCTCGGCCGGGCCCTCACGCAGATCGACACCTACCCGGACCTGGCCCGCTGTCTGCTGGACCACCTCGGGCCGGACCTGGCGGCGGACTCGGTCATGATCTACGCCCGCCGGACCGGCGGCGGCCTCGAACTGATCGGGCACGCGGGGATCGACGAACGGCTGGCCGCCCGGTGGCGGCAGGTGCCCCCCTTCAGCGGGGTCGCCGTACTGGAGGCCATGGACGCCGGTGAAGCCCGCTGGCTGGAGAACTTCGCGGTGGACAGCGCGCGCTACCTGCTGATCGGCGAACCGCCCGAACGGTGGCGGTCCCGGGCCTGGCTCCCGCTGTCCGCCGGGGACGGCACCGAGGTGTGCGTCGGCGTGCTCCGCGGTCCCTCCCGCGCCGTCACGGAGCGCGACCGCGTCCACCTGCGGGGCGCGGTCCGGCTGTGCGCCGGACGGCTGCGGATGTTCGCCGTCCTGCCGGAACCGGCGGCCGGCGCACCCCCGGGCGCCGTGCGGGCACTGTTCGCGGCACTGCCGGTCGCGGCGATGCTGCTGACCCCGCTGCGCGGCCCCTCCGGTGACACCGAGGACTTCCGGATCGATGCCGCGACGGCGCAGGCCGCGGACCTTTTGGGCGGGAGCGGCGGCACCGTGGCCGGGCGGCGGCTGCTGGAGGTCTGGCCCGGTCTGACGGACGCGCCGGTATGGCGGGGCTGTCTGGACACCCTGGCCGGGGCCACGTACGAGAGCGAGCCGTTCGCCCACGAGGAGACGGTGGACGGCGTCGCGGAGCTCCGCACCTACTCCGTACGCGTGACCCGGCTGGAGGACGCGCTGGTCGTCACGTGGGTCCGGCACGACTCCTCCGACCGGCAGGAACAGCGGCTCGCCGAACTGCAGCGGCTGGGCGACCTCGGCTGGACCAACTGGAACCTGACCACGGGCGAGGCCACCTGGTCGACGCAGGTCTTCGCGATCCTCGGCCGGGATCCGGCGGACGGTCCGGTCCCGCTCCCGGACCTGCCCGGACTCGCGCTCTCCGACGACCGGGCGGCACTGGACCGGGCCATCGGTGCCCTGGTCGGCGAGGGACAGCCGTTCGACGTCCCGTTCCGGGTCCGCGGGGCCCGCGGCGTCCGGCACCTGCGTCTCGCCGTCGAGGTGGTGGCCGACGGGCACGGCACGCCCGTCGAGGCGCACGGCATCGTCCAGGACCTGACCGCGCGGCGGCGGGCCGAGCTCGCCCTGGTGGAGAGCGAGCGGGCGATCGTCACCCAGCACGACGTGCTGCAGTCCGAGCGGGCCCTGGTCGCCCGGCTGCAGAACGCTCTGCTGCCGCTGCCCGAGCGGGCGGTGCTTCTCTCCGGGCTGCGCGTCGAGGTGGCCTACCTCCCCGCCCAGGCGGGCATCCACGTCGGCGGTGACTGGTTCAGCGCCATCGAGCTGCCCGACGGCGACGCCCTGTTCGTCGTCGGCGACGTCGCCGGGCACGGGGTCGGTGCCGTCGCGACCATGGCGCAGCTGCGCTTCACCGCGAAGGGCATGGTCATCACCGGCTCCTCGCTGACCGGCGCGCTCACCCGGCTCAACACGCTGCTGCTGCACTCCCGCGACACCCACGGCACCGCGACCATGGTCCTGGCCCGCTACCGGCCCCGGGACCGGCGGCTGGTCTGGGCCCAGGCGGGTCACACCCCGCCCCTGCTGGTGCGCGACGGCGAGGTCACCTACCTGCGCCGGCCCCCCGGAATGCTGCTCGGCGCGGCCACCGCACCCCGGTTCGAGGAGGCCGAGTGCCGGCTCGAACCGGGCGACCGCGTGCTGCTGTACACGGACGGTCTGGTGGAGCGGCCCCCGGAGATCATCGACGCGGGCCTCGACCGCCTCGCCCGGGCCGTCACGGCCCGTCCGGGCGACGGTGCCGGGTCCGGGTCCGGGTCCGGGTCCGGGTCCGGGTCCGGGTCCGGGTCCGGGTCACTGGGAACGCTGCTGGAGACCATGTTGGAGGACGACCGCCGCGACGACGTCTGCGTCCTGGACATCCGGCTGCCGCGGGAGCGGTAGCCCGGTCAGATCCCCGCGTCACCCGTGCGGGACTCCAGCGCCAGGCGGGTGTCGTCGCCGTAGACGCCGGCCTCGTCGCCCTGGATGCCGTACCAGAGCTGGAAACGGGCGACGGCGGCCGAGAGGGTGGTGTCGTAGCGGCCGTCGGTGGAGCCGGCCCGGTAGACGTCCGGGATGCGCAGCAGCCGCTCCTGGAGTTCGGTCACCTCGGGACCCGCATCACCCTCGCGGAGAAATCCCTCCTCCCCGCGAGGAGGCGGTGCCGGTGGTGCGCGGTGGACGAGGGAGGGCCGCTGCCCCGGCGGCAGCGG
>NZ_NEUB01000872.1 GCF_002910825.1 Streptomyces sp. SM1
CGGCTCCGTCTCCGCCGAGGGCTCGGACGAGTCCCGCGACAGCGGTGCCGCGGCGACGGACGGCGACGCGGACGACGACACCCCGGAGCCGGAGTCGGCCGACCACGGCGACGGCACGGAGCCCGAGGACCGGGACGTCGAGCGTGCCGCTGCCGGCAGCGCGGCCGGGTCGGAGACGCCCGAGCGCGAGGACGGCACGGACACCGACCGGGAACCGGCGTCGGACCACCCGTCCGGGACCGACCGCGACACCACACCCCCCGCCGGGCCCGCCACGGACAGCGGTGACGCCACGCCCGCAGCCGGGAACCCGGAAGCAGGGTCCGCCACCGGGACGCAGGCGCCCGAGCGCGAGGACGGCACGGACGCGGACCGGGAACCGGCGACGGAGAACCCCTCGGAGAACGGCCGCGACGCCGCTACGCCCCCCGGTGACGCCACTGGGGCTCGGACTGCCGAGGACGGCACCGACGCGGACCCGGCGTCGGACCGCCCGTCCGGGACCGGCCGTGACGCCGCACCCCCCGCCGAGCCCGCCGCGGACAGCGGTGACGCACCCTCGGAAGCGGACCGCGAGGACGGCAGGAAGGCCGAGGGTTCCGTCGATCAGCCCACCGCTGTCTTCCGGACGCGGCCGCCCTCCGTCGACCAGCCGACCACCATGCTCAAGCTGGGCGACGCGGGCGCCGAGGCCGAGAGCGACGCCGAGGACGAAAGCCAGGACGACAGCCGGGACGGAAGCCGGGACGACAGCCGGGACGACAGCCGGGACGAGGGCCAGGACGAAAGCCGGGACGACAGCCGGGACGAGGGCCCCGCCGAGGCCGAGCGGACCAGCAGGTTCGTCGCGCTGAAGGACTTCGACGACCCCGCCGCCCGCAAGCCCCCGCGCACCACCGACGCCACCACGGCGTTGCGGGCCGTGCCGTCCGCCGGGGCCGGCACCTCGGTCCCGCCGGCCGGGCCGGAGCGGACGACGCAGCAGCCGTTGCCGCCCAGGCCGCCGCTGGATCTGCTGGCCGAGCTGACCAACACCCCGCCGCCCCCGCAGACGCCGCTGCGCACGGCCGTGCGGCGGGTCAAGATCTGGACGCCGCTGGTTCTGCTGCTGGTGATCGTCTTCGCGGTCGTGCAGAACGTCCGTCCGCTCCCGGCGCCCACGCTGGAGCTGACCGCCGAGGACAGCTACACCTTCGAGGGCGGCAAGCCCGAGATCCCGTGGCCCGCGGACGGCCAGGCCGCGCTGGACGTGCAGGGCATCGGCACCTTCGGCTCCTCAGGTGAGCAGAAGCCCGTACCGATCGCCAGTGTCGCCAAGGTCATGACCGCCTATCTGGTGCTGCGCGACCACCCGCTCAAGAGCGGCGCCGAGGGTCCGATGATCAAGATCGACGAGCTTGCGGAGAAGCAGTCCGACGCCGGGCAGGAGTCGACCGTCGACGTCACCGCGGGCGACGAGATCTCCCAGCGGGAGGCGGTCGAGGCCGTGCTGATCGCGTCCGCGAACAACGTGGCGCGGCTGCTCGCCCGCTGGGACGCGCAGTCCGAGGAGGCGTTCGTCGAGAAGATGAACGACGCCGCGAAGGACCTCGGCATGACCGACACGACGTACACCGACCCCTCGGGGCTGAACGACACCACCGTGAGCACGGCCGTGGACCAGGTGAAGCTGGCCAAGGAAGCGATGAAGCAGCCCGCGTTCCGCGAGGTCGCCGCGATGATGTCGTACGACGACTACAAGGGTGTCAACCACTCCAACTGGAACCAGCTGGTCGGCCACAACAACGTCGTCGGCATCAAGACCGGCACCACCACCTCCGCGCTCGGCAACCTCGTGTTCGCCGCGAAGAAGGAGGTCGGCGGGGAGACCCGGACCGTCGTCGGCGCCGTGGTCCGCCAGCCCGCGGGCGGCAAGGACAACACCATCCTGTCCGCCGCCCTCACCTCGGGCGACGAGCTGATCCGGGCCGCGCAGGGCGCGCTGGAGTCGGCGACGATCCTGAAGAAGGGCTCGCTCGTCGGGTACGTGGACGACGGTCTCGGCAACCGGACGCCCGTCGCCGTCACCGAGGACGTGAAGGCCGTCGGCTGGGCGGGCCTCTCGGTGAAGCTGACGTTCGCCGCGGACGAGTTGCCGCGCACCGCGAAGGCCGGCACGAAGGTGGGAACGCTCACCGTCGGCGACGGTACGAGCAGTGCCGTCAAGTTCCCGGTCGCCCTCCGGGAGGACCTCGTGGAGCCGGGCTTCACGGACAAGCTGGCCCGTCTCACCTGAGACGCCGGCAGACGCGGCACACCCGCACCCCGCGGGCCCACGCCCACCCGGGCGACGGTCGACGGGGTGCGTGCTAGCGTCACGAAACGGGCAGGAATCGGGCAGGGAACTGGACACGGGGAGTGCCTTCAGGTGGCCACAGCGGAGCCGACACGCGCCGACGACGCCGAGCCCGGTCCGGGTTCGGGTTCGGGGTCCGGCCCGCGAATACCCGTGTCCGCGGCGCAGGGCCCCGCCCGGAACACCGAGGGCACCCCCGCCGCCCGGAGCGCTCAGGACACCCCGGGCACGGCTCCCGCGCCCGGTACCGCCACCGACCCGGGGGCCGTCGGCAGCCCGAGTCCTCCGAGCCCCCCGGACGCCCCTTCCGACGGTGACAGACCCGGCACCCCCGGTGCCGCCGGGGCCGCCGTACTCGCCGTGCGTGCCCGGATGCTGCGGCACCCCGTGCTGTCCGTCACCGCGTTCGCCGGCCTGCTGCACATCGTCTGGTTCTTCACGTTCGCCAACAGCGGCGGCGACCTCGCGGCGCAGGACGCGTGGGCGGAGTTCGTCGGCCGTCACCCCGACTCCGCGTACAACCTCGCCTGGTACGGCGGCATGCACCCGGTGTCGTACAGCGTGGTGTCGCCGTATCTGATGTCCGTCCTCGGGGTGCGGACGACGATGATGATCGCGGGGACGGTGTCGGCGGGACTGCTGACGCTGGTGCTGATGCGCAGCCGGGTCGTGCGCAACCCTCTGTGGGCGGCGCTGGCCGGGGTGTTCGCGCTGCTGTGCAACGCCGCCTCGGGGCGGGTGACGTACGGGCTCGGCACGATGTTCGCGCTCGGCGCGGTCGCCGTCGTCTTCTGCTGGCCGTACCGCTGGCGCCACAAGCGCTGGGCGAAGGCCCTGTGCGCGGCCCCGCTGGCGGCGCTGGCGACCATGGCCTCGCCGGTCGCGGGGCTGTTCGTGGGTCTGGTGGCGGCGGCACTGTTCCTGCAGAAGCGCCGGCCGGGGGCGTGGGCGCTGGGCCTGGCTCCCAGCGCGGTGGTGGCGCTGTCGGCGTGGCTGTTCCCGTTCTCGGGGACGCAGCCGATGGGTATCGGCTCGGTGGTCCTGCCGCTGCTGCACTCGGTCCTGGTGTATCTCCTGGTGCCCCGGGAGTGGCTGACCGTGCGGATCACGGCGGCGGTGTACGGGCTGGGGATCGTGCTGGTCTGGCTGGTCAGTTCGCAGATCGGCTCGAACATGACGCGGCTGGCGATGCTGTTCGGCGGTGTGGCGCTGGTGGCGGCGCTGCCGTTCGCGGTGCCGAAGTCCCTCAAGTGGTACGTGATCGTCGTCGCCGCCGTCGGCTTCCACGGCTGGATCGGCTTCAAGTCGGTCGACGACGTCGTGGACACCACCCCCCGTGCGTCCTGGGCGCGCGAGCTGGCGCCGCTGGTGAACGAGCTGCAGGAGGTCGGCGCCGAGCGGGGCCGGGTGGAGGTCGTCCCGGCCCGCTCGCACCGGGAGGCGTCCGCGCTCGCCCCGTACGTCAATCTGGCCCGCGGCTGGAACCGGCAGGCCGACATGGAGCGCAACCCGCTCTTCTACGACGACACCCTCAACTCGGCCAACTACCGCGAGTGGCTGAAGCGCTGGGGCGTGCACTTCGTGGTGCTGTCCAAGGACGAGCCGGACGGTGACGGCGGCCAGCGGGAGCGGGAGCTGGTGCAGCGCGGGCTGCCGTATCTGAAGCAGATCTGGGGCGACGCGAACTGGCAGCTGTTCGCGGTGGACGAGCCGACCCCGCTGGCGGAGCCGAACACGGTCGTGGAGCGGGCCGAGCAGGGCGAGTGGACGCTGCGGGTGGAGAAGGCGGGCCGGATCCTCGTACGTGTCCCGTACTCGCCGTGGCTGGGGCTCGTCGACGCCGAGGGCAAGGCGCTGGAGCCTCCGCAGGAGACGGAGGAGTCCGAGGGCCGTCCGGAGGGCGAGCCGAAGACGTACGAGAACGTCAGCGGCTGCGTGACGGAGACGGAGGAGGACGTGAACGGCGACACGTGGACGATGCTGCTCGCGCCGGAGCCGGGGGTGTACCGCCTGGCGGCTCCGTACCAGTGGGACCGGGGCACGCCCTGCCCCGACGAGCTGCGCTGAGCGCCGCGCCGCCGTTGTGCCGGCGCCGTGAACCGTCGACGCGGTGACCCGTCGGCGCGGTGAACCCCTGGCACGGTGAACCGTCGGCACCGTGCGTCCCCGATCACCTTCCCGGAGCGGGCCGGCCCACAGCCGCATCAGCTCATCGACATGAACCAAATTCAACCACCCGAACAACTTTGCCCGCTCTCGACCCGCCGCTTTCTTGTCGTGCCCGCGCCATCGCGCCCACGATGAGCGGGCACTTCGCGGCCCTTCACGTCCCTACCCCGCTCAGGCGAAGTGCCAACCAGCTGAGCGGTGTTCACAGTCGTGTTCACACGGCGGACCCTGGAAGGGGGGGGGCATGAACGGTCTCGACTGGGCGGTTCTCATCGGCTGCTTCGCCGTGATGGTCGCCATCGGTGTCTGGTCGCTCAAGCGGGTCGACAACGTCAGCGACTTCTTCACGGCGGGCGGCAAGACGCCCTGGTGGCTCTCGGGCATCTCCCACCACATGTCGGGCTACAGCGCGGTGATGTTCACCGGGTACGCGGGCATCGCCTACACCTACGGCGTGACCTCCTTCGTCACCTGGTCCTTCCCCATCGCCTTCCCCATCGCCTTCGGCATCGCCATCGGCTCCAGGCTGTTCGCCCCGCGCATCAACCGGCTGCGTTCCCGGCTCCATGTGGCCTCTCCGCTGGAGTACCTGAAGAACCGCTACGACCTGAAGACCCAGCAGGCGCTGGCCTGGTCCGGCATGCTGCTGAAGATCGTGGACGTGGGCGCGAAATGGGCCGCGATCGCCACCCTGCTGTCGGTGTTCACCGGCATCTCGCTCAACCAGGGCATCCTCATCACCGGTGTGGTCACGGCGATCTACTGCACCATCGGCGGCCTGTGGGCGGACGCGCTGATCGAACTCGGGCAGTTCGTCATCCAACTGCTGGCCGGTGTCACCATGTTCGTCGCGGTGGTGCTCGAACTCGGCGACCACGGCGGCTTCCTCGGCGCCCGGGACGAACCGGAGCTCCAGGGACACGGGGAACCGCTGGTGGGACCGTACGGCACGGTCTTCCTGCTGGCGTTCCTCTTCATCAAGCTGTTCGAGTACAACGGCGGCATGCTCAACCAGGCCCAGCGGTACATGGCCACCCCCGACGCCCGCGAGGCGGAGCGGTCGGCACGGCTGTCGGCGGTGCCGTGGCTGGTCTGGCCGGTGATCCTGTTCTTCCCGATGTGGATGTCGCCGCTGCTGGTGGAGTCGCAGAAGGCGGACGGCTCCGACTCCTACGCCCTGATGACCGAACAGCTGCTGCCGCACGGCCTGCTGGGCCTGGTCATCGTCGGCTTCTTCTCCCACACGATGGCCATGTGCTCCTCCGACGCCAACGCCATCGCGGCGGTGTTCACCCGGGATGTGGCGCCGGTGCTGTCGGCGAGGGCGCGGAGGTGGGGCGAGCGGTCGGGGCTGGTCGCGGCGCGCGTGACGACGGTGGTCTTCCTGGGGCTGTCCATGGCGGTCGCCACCCAGGTGGACTCCCCCACCTTCAAGGACATCATCACGGTGGTCATCAAGTGGGTGGCCGGCCTCATGGGACCGATCGCCATCCCGATGATGCTGGGTCTGCTGCGCCCGTTCCGCCGCTCCGGCCCCACGGCGGCGCTCACCAGCTGGGGGCTGGGCCTGTTCGCCTTCTGGCTGGTGAACTACCCCGTCGACGGGGCCGTCGACGGCGGCGTGCCGCCGGAGTACCAGGTGTCCATTCCGCTGGCGGTCTCGCTGGTCCTGTATGTGCTGATCGGCTACGCGAAGCCGGAGGACACGCCGGAGCGGCTGGCGATCATCGAGCGGGTCAACACCGACGGTGACGGGGGTTCGGCCTCGGCGGCGGTTCCGGGTCCGGCGGAGGAGAGCGTCCCCGCCCCCGTGAAGGACTAGGTGCACGGCTCCGTCGGCCCGCACGAGGCGTTCGCCGGCACCTTCCGCATCGCCGAGGGGCGACTGCTCCCGCCCACCGGCATCCAGGGGTGGCGTGCGGACCGTGCCGGGGGCCTGCGTTCCGCGCAATTCAGGGGTTCTGGAGTACCTGCCAGGCTGAAGGTGCAGGTCAGCGGGTTGGAGGCTGGTGACGCGGCCAGATTCGCCTAGAGACGCGATTTTGCGGATTCACCTGCGCTGACCTGGAGTTGCTCCGTAGGGTCTGGAGTCGTGTATGTGAAGACGACGAAGCGGGAGAACAAGTCCGGCACGGTCCGGTACCTGCACCTGGCCCACAATGAGTGGGATCCGGTGAAGGGCCGGGCGGTCCCGAAGGTCCTGTTCACGTTCGGCCGTGCGGACGACCTCGACCGGGACGCGGTGAAACGCCTGGTCGCCTCTCTATCACGGCTGCTGGAACCGGGCGAAGCACTGGCGTCGACCGCGGCGGGTGACCTGGAGTTCGTCTCCTCGGTCCCGTTCGGCGGCACCTACGTCCTCGATCATCTGTGGCGGCGACTGAAGATCGACAAGATCGTCGGGCAGGTCGGGCAGGTCGGGCAGCCCAAGCGGGGCAGACGCCGGGACATGTCGGTGACCGAGCGGGTGCTGTTCTCCATGGTCGCGAACCGGGCCCTGGCCCCGTCGTCGAAGCTGGCCGCCGCGGACTGGGTCACCAACGACGTGCATGTCGACGGCCTGCCGGCCTGCGACGACGACGCCTGCTACCGGGCGATGGACTGGCTCCACGAAGTCCAGGACGACCTGGAGAAGCGGGTGTTCGACGAGGTCGCGAACCTTCTCAACCTCGAGGTCGACCTGCTGTTCTTCGACACCACCAGCACCTACTTCGAACTGGAGGAGGCCGACGAGCTCGTCGCCCGCGACGACAAGGGCCGCCTCCTGCCCGCCGCAGACGACACTCCCGCCGACGCGGACGACAGTGGCGACGCCCCTGATCAGGCCGGGTTCCGCACGTCCGGGAAGTCGAAGGACTCCCGCGACGACCTTCCGCAGATCGTGATCGGGATGGCCGTCACGCGGGACGGGATCCCGGTCCGTGTCTGGTCCTG
>NZ_NEUB01000873.1 GCF_002910825.1 Streptomyces sp. SM1
CGCTGCGCGCCTCGGCGTCGTCGTTGTCGGGTCGCTCGGTGTTCACCGCATCGCTCCTTCGGCTGCCCAATTGTCCCCATGGACCCTGCCCGGTCGCACCGGGACTCCTGAGGGGTCGTATCCCGCATCCCCTTTACGGGGGACGGCGATGGGACGCAGCGGGGGAGCGCACGGTTCCCCGGTGTCGGCTCAGTCGCCGTACTCCGACATCGCGTCCAGCAGCCGGGCGGAGGCGGGCGGCACGCTCACGCCGTGGATCAGGGACGGGGACACCGGCCGGGCGGCCACCCTGTCCGGCACCGTCCAGTGGGGAGCCATCCGGGCACAGTCGCCGCGCAGCGACGCCAGGTCGCCCTCGAGGTCGACCGGGGTGGAGGCGTGGACCTTGATGTTCGTCATGTCCGCACCGTATGCACGGTGAAGGTCACGAAGAAAGAGCTACTATCGGGTAGTTTTGACTGCTTCTACGGGTCGCTCCCACCCGGTAGCGTGAAGTGTCAACCCGCCTCCCTCAGGAGAATCCACGCCGTGCGCATCGCAGTCACCGGCTCCATCGCCACCGACCACCTCATGACCTTCCCCGGCCGCTTCGCCGACCAGTTCGTCGCGGACCGGCTGCACACGGTCTCCCTCTCCTTCCTGGTCGACAATCTCGACGTGCGCAGGGGCGGCGTGGCCGCGAACATCGCCTTCGGGATGGGCCAGCTCGGTACCCGCCCGATCCTCGTCGGAGCGGCCGGCTTCGACTTCGACGAGTACCGGGCCTGGCTGGACCGGCACGGCGTCGACACCGAATCCGTCCGGATCTCCGACACGCTGCACACCGCCCGCTTCGTGTGCACCACGGACGCCGACCACAACCAGATCGGCTCCTTCTACACGGGCGCGATGAGCGAGGCCCGCCTGATCGAGCTGAAGACCGTCGCCGACCGCGTGGACGGCCTCGACCTCGTCTCCATCGGCGCCGACGACCCGGAGGGGATGCTGCGGCACACCGAGGAGTGCCGCTCCAGGAACATCCCGTTCGCCGCCGACTTCTCCCAGCAGATCGCCCGGATGAACGGCGAGGAGATCCGGATACTGCTGGAGGGGGCGACCTACCTCTTCTCCAACGAGTACGAGAAGGGGCTCATCGAGACGAAGACCGGCTGGAGCGACGCGGAGATCCTCGACCGGGTCGGGCACCGGGTCACCACCCTCGGCGCACGGGGTGTCCGCATCGAGCGGGCCGGCGAGGAGACGATCGAGGTCGGCTGCCCGGACGAGGAGCGCAAGGTCGACCCGACGGGTGTCGGCGACGCGTTCCGTGCGGGGTTCCTGTCGGGGCTCGCGTGGGGAGTCCCGCTGGAGCGGGCGGCGCAGGTGGGCTGCATGCTCGCCACGCTGGTCATCGAGACGGTGGGGACGCAGGAGTACCAGTTGCGGCGGGGGCACTTCATGGAGCGGTTCATGAAGGCGTACGGGGACGAGGCGGCGGAGGAGGTCCGGGGGCACCTCGGCTGAGCCCTCCGGGGGTGAGGCGGGTGGGGTCGGCTGTGCCCACGGGGTGGAGTGCGGCCCCCTGCCCTTCGGGGGTGCGCAGTTCCCCGCGCCCCTGACGGTGCGCAGTTCCCCGCGCCCCTGACGGTGCGCAGTTCCCCGCGCCCCTGACGGTGCGGAGTTTCCTGCGCCCACGAGAGGGGAGTTCCGCGTGCCCCTGGTGGCAGGTTGCTCCCCCTGTGGCTGGGGTGCGCGGTTCCTCGCGCCCCTGGGGGGGGGGCTGGGGGTGCGTGGCTTCCCGCGCCCCCGTCCAAGGGGGTCAGGTGAGGCGGCGGATGGTGTAGGACGTTCCCCCGGGGGCCGGTTCCCCGCCCAGGTACTGCTGGCCGCGCATCTCGCACCAGGCGGGGATGTCCAGGCGGGCCGCCTCGTCGTCGGCGAGGACGCGGACCGTGCCGCCCACCGGGACGTCCCCGATCACCTTGGCCAGCTCGATCACCGGGATCGGGCACCGCCGGCCCAGCGCGTCCACGACGAGGGCGGTGTCCTCGCCCGGCCGGCTCACGGCCTCCCCGGTGGAGACCGGCGCGCCCAGCTTCTCCCGTACCCCCGCCACCACCTCCGGCAGGACGGCCAGGAAGCGCTCGACGTCCTCCTCCCGTGTCCCCGGCGGCAGCGAGACACGGATGTTGCCCTCGCTGAGCACTCCCATCGCCTTGAGCACATGGCTCGGCGTCAGCGTGCTGCTCGTACAGGACGAGCCGGAGGACACGGAGAACCCGGCCCGGTCCAGCTCGTGCAGCAGTGTCTCCCCGTCGACATAGAGACAGGAGAAGGTGACGATCCCCGGCAGCCGGCGCTCCGGGTCCCCGACCACCTCCACCTCCGGCACCAGCCCCGGCACCCGCGCGCGGATCCGCTCCGTCAGTTCCCGCAGCCGTACCTCCTCCTCGGCCGCCTCCGCCCGCACCGCCCGCAGGGACGCCGCCGCGGCCACGATCGCCGGAAGGTTCCCGAACCCGGCCGCCCGCCCCGACTCCCGCTCGTCCCGCGGCCCCTGGGGCGCGAACCGCTCGCCCTTGCGTACGACGAGCAGCCCCACCCCCGGCGGGCCGCCCCACTTGTGGGCGCTCGCCGCGAGCAGCGACCAGGCGCCTTCCACCGGCCCCCAGCCCAGCGACTGGGCCGCGTCCACCAGCAGCGGCACACCCGCCGCCCGGCACGACGCGGCCACCTCGGCCACCGGCTGCACCGTCCCCACCTCGTGGTTGGCCGACTGCAGACACGCGAGCGCGGTGTCCGGCCGCAGCGCCGCCGCGTACCCGGACGGGCTCACCGCTCCGGTGCGCCCCACCGTCACCTCGGTGACCGTGCCTCCACCGGCCTGGTGAACTTCCGCCGCATGGAGTACCGAAGAGTGTTCGACCGCGGACACGATCAGGTGACGCCCGGCGCGCCGCCGCCCGGCCAGCGCACCGGCGATCCCCGAGTGCACCGCCGAGGTACCGGAAGCGGTGAACACCAACTCGTCCGCCCTGCACCCCACCGCCTCCGCGGTGGCCTCCCGCGCGGCGTCCAGCAGCATCCGCGCCCGCCGCCCCTCCCGGTAGAGCCGGGCGGGATCCGCCCACCCCTCATCGAGAGAGGCCGTCAGAGCCTGCCGGGCAACGGCATGAAGAGGAGCGGCGGAAGCGGCATCGAAGTAGGACACACCCCAACGCTAAGCGCACCGAAGGGGCGCGGGGAACTGCGCGCCCGACCACGACGATGCCGCAGCCGCCACGAGGACCCCTCCCCCCGGCCGATGAGGCGCCCGGCGTAACCCGCGGCGCGTATGGCACCCCTCCTCGCGAAGCCCTGAAACGCGTCGGCTAGGGTTTGGTCCGCATAAACATCCAAACCCCTGCCCGACGCAGGGCGGCGACCGACCCGAGAGAAGGCCAGGCCGCAGCCGTACAGCGCGGGCGAGACTCTCGGGAAGGCGCTACGTGAGTCCCAACGGCTCCGACCTCCCCCACGGCCTGAAGGGCGTGGGCGGTACCCCCAAGCCGCGGCGCCCCATGCGGCGGAAGCTGCTGCAGGCACTGACCGCGGGGCTGGTCCTGGCGACCGCCACCGGCTGCACATGGGAGGACTTCCCCCGCCTCGGTATGCCCACCCCGACATCGGAAGAGGCTCCGCGGATCCTCTCCCTGTGGCAGGGATCCTGGGCTGCCGCGCTCGCTATCGGTGCGCTGGTGTGGGGCTTGATCCTGTGGAGTGCATTCTTCCACCGGCGCAGTCGCACCAAGGTGGAGGTTCCTCCGCAGACCCGGTACAACATGCCCATCGAGGCGCTGTACACGGTCGTTCCGCTCATCATCGTCTCGGTGTTCTTCTTCTTCACCGCGCGTGACGAGTCCGAGCTGCTGAAGCTCGAGAAGAACCCCGACGTCACGGTCAACGTGGTCGGCTTCCAGTGGAGCTGGTGCTTCAACTACGTCGAGAACGTCGACGGTTCCACGGGCGACGCCAAGAAGTCCGCGGAACTGGACGCGATTCCGGACCGCTACAAGGACGCCTTCCCGGCCGACGCCGGCGGCGCCTACGACTGCGGTGTCCCCGGAACGCGGAACCCGCAGACCAACAACCCGGGCCCCACCCTGTGGCTGCCCGAGGGCAAGCGGGTCCGCTTCGTGCTGACCTCGCGTGACGTCATCCACTCCTTCTGGGTGGTGCCGTTCCTGATGAAGCAGGACGTCATCCCGGGCCACACCAACGCCTTCGAGGTGACCCCCAGCCGTGAGGGCACCTTCCTCGGCAAGTGCGCCGAGCTCTGCGGCGTGGACCACTCCCGGATGCTGTTCAACGTGAAGGTCGTCTCCCCGGAGCGTTACGAGCAGCACCTGAAGGACCTCGTGAAGAAGGGCCAGTCCGGTTACGTGCCCGCCGGCATCGGACAGACGGGCCCTGAGAAGAACCGGGAGTCGAACATCCTGTGAGCATCCTCAATCAACCTCAGGGTGCCGAAGCAGCCGGGTCCCACTACGAGGACGAGCTGCCGGCGCGGCGCCAGAACCGTGGCAGCGTGGTCGTCAAGTGGCTGACGACCACGGACCACAAGACGATCGGCACGCTGTACCTGGTGACGTCGTTCGCCTTCTTCGTCATCGGTGGCGTCATGGCGCTCGTGATGCGCGCCGAGCTGGCCCGGCCGGGTCTGCAGATCGTGTCGAACGAGCAGTTCAACCAGGCGTTCACGATGCACGGCACGATCATGCTGCTGATGTTCGCGACGCCGCTGTTCGCCGGTTTCGCCAACTGGATCATGCCGCTGCAGATCGGCGCGCCCGACGTGGCGTTCCCGCGGCTGAACATGTTCGCCTACTGGCTGTACCTGTTCGGCTCGCTGATCGCGGTGGGCGGTTTCCTCACCCCGGACGGCGCGGCGAGCTTCGGCTGGTTCGCCTACACCCCGCTGTCGGACGTGGTCCGGTCACCGGGCTTGGGCGGTGACCTGTGGATCATGGGTCTGGCCTTCTCCGGCTTCGGCACGATCCTCGGCTCGGTCAACTTCATCACCACGATCATCTGCATGCGCGCTCCCGGCATGACGATGTTCCGCATGCCGATCTTCACCTGGAACGTGCTGCTGACCGGTGTGCTGGTCCTGCTCGCCTTCCCGGTCCTGGCGGCCGCGCTGCTCGCGCTGATGGCGGACCGCACGTTCGGGGCGCACATCTACGACGCGGCCAACGGCGGCCCTCTCCTGTGGCAGCACATGTTCTGGTTCTTCGGCCATCCGGAGGTGTACATCATCGCGCTGCCGTTCTTCGGCATCGTCTCCGAGATCATCCCGGTCTTCTCCCGCAAGCCGATCTTCGGCTACATGGGTCTGATCGCCGCGACGATCGCGATCGCCGGCCTGTCGGCGACGGTGTGGGCGCACCACATGTACGCGACGGGCGGCGTACTGCTGCCGTTCTTCTCCTTCATGTCCTTCCTGATCGCGGTGCCGACCGGTGTGAAGTTCTTCAACTGGATCGGCACGATGTGGAAGGGGTCCCTGAGCTTCGAGACCCCGATGCTCTGGTCGATCGGCTTCCTGGTCACCTTCCTCTTCGGTGGTCTGACCGGCGTC
>NZ_NEUB01000874.1 GCF_002910825.1 Streptomyces sp. SM1
CCCCTGCCCCCCGCCGTCCCACCGGCCGCACGCCGGCCGCCACCTGAGGTGTACCCCGGAGGTGACCCCGGCCGAACAAAGGGGCATGGTGGTGAGTGACCGGACGGCAACCGCCGAGGTGGGCCGCTGTGAGCGCAGTCCCACCGCGGCTGTGAGGAAGGTCCCAGCGTGTGCCCCTGCACCGGGCCGCACGCGCACCGTTACAGTCCGTCGAGGAGCCGGCCCCGTACTGACGGGTATTCGGTGGTCGGCGGGCGATCAGGTCGGGCAACACTGCTCAGCGGGAGGCATCACACCATGGCGCGCGAGTCGGGCAGTGCCCGGTCCACCGAGAGTGGACTGCCCATCGAACCGGTGTACGGGCCGGAGGCTCTCGAGGGCTGGGACCCGGCCGGGAAGCTGGGTGATCCGGGGGCGTACCCCTACACCCGGGGCGTGTACCCGACGATGTACACGGGCCGGCCGTGGACGATGCGCCAGTACGCCGGTTTCGGCACGGCGACGGAGTCCAACGCCCGTTACCAGCAGCTGATCGCCAACGGCACGATGGGCCTGTCGGTCGCCTTCGACCTGCCCACCCAGATGGGCCACGACTCCGACGCCCCGATCGCCTCGGGCGAGGTCGGCAAGGTGGGCGTCGCCATCGACTCCGTCGACGACATGCGGGTGCTGTTCGGCGGGATCCCGCTGGACAGGGTCTCCACGTCGATGACGATCAACGCGCCCGCCGCCCTCCTGCTGCTCCTCTACCAACTGGTCGCCGAGGAGCAGGGCGTGAGCGCCGACAAGCTCACCGGCACGATCCAGAACGACGTGCTGAAGGAGTACATCGCGCGGGGCACCTACATCTTCCCGCCGAAGCCCTCGCTCCGCCTGATCGCCGACATCTTCAAGTACTGCCGGGCCGAGATCCCGAAGTGGAACACGATCTCGATCTCCGGCTACCACATGGCCGAGGCGGGCGCCTCTCCCGCGCAGGAGATCGCGTTCACCCTCGCCGACGGCATCGAGTACGTCCGTACGGCGGTCGCGGCCGGCATGGACGTCGACGACTTCGCCCCGCGCCTGTCGTTCTTCTTCGTGGCCCGCACGACGATCCTGGAGGAGGTCGCCAAGTTCCGCGCCGCGCGCAGGATCTGGGCGCGGGTGATGAAGGAGGAGTTCGGCGCCAAGAACCCCAAGTCGCTGATGCTGCGCTTCCACACGCAGACGGCCGGGGTGCAGCTGACCGCCCAGCAGCCGGAGGTCAACCTGGTCCGGGTCGCCGTCCAGGGCCTGGGCGCGGTGCTCGGCGGCACCCAGTCGCTGCACACCAACTCCTTCGACGAGGCGATCGCCCTCCCGACCGACAAGTCCGCGCGGCTCGCCCTGCGCACCCAGCAGGTCCTCGCCTACGAGACGGACGTGACCGCGACCGTCGACCCGTTCGCCGGTTCCTACGTCATCGAGAAGATGACCGACGACGTCGAGGAGGCCGCGCTGGAGCTGATGCGGAAGGTCGAGGACCTCGGCGGCGCGGTCAACGCCATCGAGCACGGCTTCCAGAAGAACGAGATCGAGCGCTCCGCCTACCGCATCGCCCAGGAGACCGACTCCGGCGAGCGGGTCGTGGTCGGCGTCAACCGCTTCCAGCTGGACGCGGAGGAGCCCTACGAGCCGCTGCGCGT
>NZ_NEUB01000875.1 GCF_002910825.1 Streptomyces sp. SM1
CAGGGTCATTGCATGATCGAGATCTGTCTGGGTTCGTCACGTGAGGCCGAGGGCTCGTAGGGGCCGGTGGTAGTCGCGGCCGGTGTGGCGGAGGGCGGCGGCGATGTTGGTCTGGCCGTCCTGGCGGAAGACGCTGATGGCGAGGTTGCGCAGGGAGGCCATGGAGCGGGGCAGGGTGCCGGTGCGGACCTTGGAGTCGTCCTCGCGGAACGTGCGGTCCCGGACGTGGTGCAGGAGGTTCTCGATACCCCAGTGGCCTCTGATCCAGGTGGCGAGCTCGGTGCAGGTGGCGTCGAAAACGGTCAGGCTGGTGATCAGGTAGACGCGCTCGATGGTCAGCTTCCCGGCGCTTATGTCGCGTCGCCAGCGCACGACTTGGATGGCCTGGTGGGCGCCGGGGTAGTCGAGGTGGCTGAATGCGGCGGCCTTGAGCCGGCGGACCTCGTCGCGGTGGTGGGCGTGGTCGCGCGTGCGGTGCCCGAGCGGGATGTCCCGCCAGGGCAGCGTTCTGACCTGGGCATACAGGCCCGGATGGTTCTTCTTCACGACGGCCACGTAGTGCGCGCCGCGACGGGTCAGATAGGCCCCGTGGTCGTGCTGGGTGTGCAGGGCGTCGGCGGTCACCACCGTGTTCGCCAGCTCGAGTCCGTCCAGCAACGGTGCGAAGGAGGGGATTTCGTTGCTCTTGGAAGCGACCTGCCGCTGGGCCAGGACAACGCCGTGGTGGTCCATCGCCGCCAGCAGCTGGATCGCGGCGGCCGTCTGGGTTCGCGATCCGCGGACCACCTTGCCGTCGACCGCGATCACCCGTCGCACCGGCCCCTCCTCCGCGTCCGGCTCGACCGGGGGCGGCGTTCTGGCCTGCAGATACGCGCTGATCGCCGCATCCAGCGCGTCACCGTCCACACGCTGCAGCAGGCGGCGCACGGTTGCGGCGTGCGGCACCGGCCGCAGACCGGTAAGCGGATCGGCAGCGAAGCCGAGGACACCCAGCACATGCTGCGGGGCATCCGTGATCCACTCGCTGATCGCGATGAGCGACCGGGCCCCGGTCAGCACCGCCGAGACGGCCGCGCACAGCAACGCGAGGGCCGGATACCGCAGCCCTCGCGCATCGCGGGGATCGGCGACCAGAATCAGGAAACGCCGCAGGTCAGCGACATCGCTTGAGGTGAGGGGATCAGTCGGGGAGCCCAGTTGCTCCAGCGCGGAAGGGATGGGCGATGATGTTCGGGCAGGCACGGTCTCGCTCGGTTCTCATGGGTCTCGACAACCACATGATCACCAGCACCGTGCCTGCTCTGCTCTCCGGGGTCCCTTGCCACACAACGGACATGACGCCACGTCACTGACGAGACCGACGAACCGGACCAATCCCAATCGCGCAATGCCCCTGGTTCGCAGGTGGCCGTACTGAATCGCCAGAGCGACCAGTCCGCCCGGACGACGGGCGATGTGCCAGGCGAGACTGCGGCGAAAGCGGGAAGTACCGATGCGGCCGTGCGGGTCCGGCGGTATCACCTCTTCGGTGAGCCCGTGCGCGGTGGCCTCCTCGTTGGCCCAGGCGACGAAGTCCTCGATCCGGTCTCCCATCGTTGAGATGGTGAGTGCCCCCGTGCCAGAACGGGTGTCATGCGCATCGTGGGCGAATAGCAGATCTCCGGTCGGGACCATCCGCTCCAGAACTCGAATAGCATTCACCACCGGGGCGATGGCCACCCAGGGAACATCCCGGAGCTCGCCTTCGGAGCGGTGGTTGCCTTTCTCGTCCCGCGCCGTCTTGTAAACGGCACCGGTGATCAAATGCCGCCCCGTTTGCCCCTTGCTGTCCGGTTCGGGATCAGGGCAGCATCCGCTGCGAAGGCCAGCCACCTCTCCTGGGCGCATTCCTGTCAGATAGGCGATGACGATGAAGCATGCCGTGCCCAACTGGCGGGTCAAGGAGGCGCATTCGTGATAGTCGAGGGCTTCCCTCCATGGGTTGCCCCCCAGCATGCCGGTGACAGAGGTCTTTAGCCTCGATCTTGCGTGACGGTCCGCCGACGGAGTCGGTGGACCGTTTTCGTTCGGAGGGGTGAAGTTGGCAGGCCGGGGGCCCGAGTGTCGTCTCGGGCGGACGCCGGGTTCCACTGCTCCGGCTGAAGAGTTCTCTCGTAGGGACGGGTGAAACGGCTGGTCAGCCGGGGTTCGGTAGGAGTGCGAGCCGTTCGAGTGCGGCGGTGATGTGACTGGTCCAGGGCCAGTCCCCGGCCAGGCGGAGGATCCGGCGGCGGCCGGTGGTCACGAGCTGCCCGGCCGCGGAGAACAGGCGAAGCCGCAGCCGGCGGGGCTCCCAGAGCCGGGCCTTGCCGGTCAGGGCGAGCATCGGCATCCAGGCCAGCAGGTCGAGAGCGATCTGCACGATCTCCAGCCAGACCTTGTTCTGGGCGGTCCGGTGCAGGGGCAGATTCCGCAGGCCGGTGGCCCGGGCGGCCCGGATGCGGTCCTCCGCGCGGGCCCGCAGCCGGTGACGGAGCTCGAGCTCGGCGATCGACCGGCCGGCTGTATTGGTCGCGAAGCAGGTCAGCCGCATGCCGTCCGCGTCCGTGAGCCTCAACTGGGC
>NZ_NEUB01000876.1 GCF_002910825.1 Streptomyces sp. SM1
CAGGGTCATTGCATGATCGAGATCTGTCTGGGTTCGTCACGTGAGGCCGAGGGCTCGTAGGGGCCGGTGGTAGTCGCGGCCGGTGTGGCGGAGGGCGGCGGCGATGTTGGTCTGGCCGTCCTGGCGGAAGACGCTGATGGCGAGGTTGCGCAGGGAGGCCATGGAGCGGGGCAGGGTGCCGGTGCGGACCTTGGAGTCGTCCTCGCGGAACGTGCGGTCCCGGACGTGGTGCAGGAGGTTCTCGATACCCCAGTGGCCTCTGATCCAGGTGGCGAGCTCGGTGCAGGTGGCGTCGAAAACGGTCAGGCTGGTGATCAGGTAGACGCGCTCGATGGTCAGCTTCCCGGCGCTTATGTCGCGTCGCCAGCGCACGACTTGGATGGCCTGGTGGGCGCCGGGGTAGTCGAGGTGGCTGAATGCGGCGGCCTTGAGCCGGCGGACCTCGTCGCGGTGGTGGGCGTGGTCGCGCGTGCGGTGCCCGAGCGGGATGTCCCGCCAGGGCAGCGTTCTGACCTGGGCATACAGGCCCGGATGGTTCTTCTTCACGACGGCCACGTAGTGCGCGCCGCGACGGGTCAGATAGGCCCCGTGGTCGTGCTGGGTGTGCAGGGCGTCGGCGGTCACCACCGTGTTCGCCAGCTCGAGTCCGTCCAGCAACGGTGCGAAGGAGGGGATTTCGTTGCTCTTGGAAGCGACCTGCCGCTGGGCCAGGACAACGCCGTGGTGGTCCATCGCCGCCAGCAGCTGGATCGCGGCGGCCGTCTGGGTTCGCGATCCGCGGACCACCTTGCCGTCGACCGCGATCACCCGTCGCACCGGCCCCTCCTCCGCGTCCGGCTCGACCGGGGGCGGCGTTCTGGCCTGCAGATACGCGCTGATCGCCGCATCCAGCGCGTCACCGTCCACACGCTGCAGCAGGCGGCGCACGGTTGCGGCGTGCGGCACCGGCCGCAGACCGGTAAGCGGATCGGCAGCGAAGCCGAGGACACCCAGCACATGCTGCGGGGCATCCGTGATCCACTCGCTGATCGCGATGAGCGACCGGGCCCCGGTCAGCACCGCCGAGACGGCCGCGCACAGCAACGCGAGGGCCGGATACCGCAGCCCTCGCGCATCGCGGGGATCGGCGACCAGAATCAGGAAACGCCGCAGGTCAGCGACATCGCTTGAGGTGAGGGGATCAGTCGGGGAGCCCAGTTGCTCCAGCGCGGAAGGGATGGGCGATGATGTTCGGGCAGGCACGGTCTCGCTCGGTTCTCATGGGTCTCGACAACCACATGATCACCAGCACCGTGCCTGCTCTGCTCTCCGGGGTCCCTTGCCACACAACGGACATGACGCCACGTCACTGACGAGACCGACGAACCGGACCAATCCCAATCGCGCAATGCCCCTGGCGCGGGAACAGCCCAGCGGCTCACCGTTCCGCGCGGACATGAAGGCCGTGGGCAGGCAGGGCGACTGGGAGAGCCGGACCGAGGCCAAGGTTCCGGCACCGGCGGAGATCGCCACGCGCCTCGGTATCGCCGAAGGTGAGCTGTGCGTGCAGACCGCGTACGAGTTCCTCGCCGACGGCAGGCCGGTTCAGCTGTCGACGAGCTGGGAGCCGTACGACCTCACCGCCGGCACGCTCGTCGTCCTCCCCGAGGGCGGTCCGCACGCCGGAGCAGGGGTCGTGAACCGCATGGCGGAAATCGGCATCACCGTCAGCCACGCCGTGGAGCAGCCGGAGCCCCGGCAGGCGACCGCCGAGGAGGCCTCACTCCTGGGCATCCAGAAGGGCGCACTCGTCACGCACATCCGGCGGACGTACTACAGCGACCAGGGGCGGCCCGTGGAGACCGCGGACATCGTGGTGCCCGCCGCACTCTGCGAGATCGTCTACGAAATTCCGATCAGTCGCTAGCCGCGCACCACAAGCGCACCAGATCAAGCGGGGAACAGCGGGGACTCACGGTGAAAGCCGCCGAGGCCGACGAGGCGGCACCCGTACCGTTCGCGCAGGTCAGCGGCCGACCCGGCCGCAAATGATCGCAGCTTCCCAAGCTGAGGGCTCAGGAACCGTCATCACGCGCCGGCCATGGTGGCGTGCTCTGGTTGACGGCACTGGCAGCGTGGTGAAGACCGGTGGGGGACAGCGAGGCACACGCGCGCCTGGACCGTCGGCGCGCCCGCCGTCGGCTTAGGTTCGTGCCACCCTGCCAGATGCAAGGGGTAACTGCGGTCAACACCGGTATCTCGTGGTCGAGTAGTCGCCCCCTCCCTCAGTCGGCGAAGCCGCAGCTCAGGTGCGAGATCACCCAGCGTCTCGGCAAAACCGGTGCTCAGCATTGCTACATATTGCATCATTAGTGCTGTGGAGACGAACAACAGCCCAGCTATCGTGTTGATCACGATCGACCGCACGACGTCCTCTGTGGTTTTTACTCGATCGGACATGCAGGAAGCTCGATTCCCGCTGAATTCACCCATGTTCGATGACACTAGCAACTTGGCGCGCATTGATGTCCCCGCATCGTTCGATGCCCTCCTGGTGACCACGCTGAAAGGTGACCAGATATTGTTTGAGATGCCGACCGATGAAATTGATCGACTCGCCCGGCGATTGGTCATTTATCTAGACCAGAACCAATGGAGTGCTTTGAGTGGTGCAATCCACGGCAGGGAAACGAACCCTGAAATACGCGCTGCCGCACAAAAGCTCCGAGAATGGGTTGAGCAGCGACGGATAATACTGCCAGCCTCTGCCGGGCATTACTATGAGACATCTAAATGGTTTGATGACCAGCGACGTTACCAGCTCGGGCTAACCATCTTGCAGTACAGCCGAGGCTGGCAGATGCGTGATCCACTACAGGTCCGCCGCATTGAGCTCCACGACCATATGCACCAATACAAAGGAAGTAGATATTCTCGCGCCGAGCCCGTCTTCACTCTAGCCGCCAACGCCTTGTACTCAGAGGTTCGTGGCTCGAACTTGCCACCCCATACAGATAGTCCCGAAACTCCGCTCTCCCAACAGTTCGAAGCGCTAAGGGAGGCTGTTGCCTCAATCGACACCATGCTGGACGCTGAGCCAATCGAACCCGGCCTCGACACGGGATGGGCGACTGTAAACCAACACTTCAGCGATGCGATCGACGGGGAAAAACTCGATTCTCAGCAAAAGAGGAAGATAATTGATGCTTTTCTCCTAAAGGATCTGACGGCAGAAATGGCCCACGAGGCGGCCACGGCAGGCCTGACAACCGAACAGTTCGAAAAGTGGCTAAAAAGGTACGCGCTGAAAGGGTACGAAGGACTTCACTCGATTGGCCTTTTTCGCGAAATGATGCTCAATCGACATCTCAATAGGGGAACGAAATGGACGTCTAATGACTGTACTGATATGGTTTATCTTTCATGTGCCGCAGGTTACGCCGATGTTGTCGTGTGCGAACGGCACATGCGAGACCCTCTGCAGCACGGCTTAAGACGAAAAGGACTGAAAGCTCACACATTCCGCCGACTTCCGGAGGCAGTAGCAGCGATCGAGCGCATGCTGAAGGAATCTGCTGCACCTCAAGCTGAGACCGCGGAAACTTCATAAGTTACGGCCATCGCGGCTTGCTCTGGCCGACAGCGCTAACAGCGTGGCTGAGGCCGGTGGGGGTACAGCGAGGCACACGCGTGCCTGGTCGGTCGGCGCACCCGCCGTCATGGCTCACTGTCGTCGGCCGAGGTTCGTGCCACAACCGTGCCAGATGCAGGGGTCAGCCACGGTCAACACCGGTGCCCCGCGGTCGAGTAGCCGCCCGCTGCCTCGGCCGGCGAAGTCGCAGCTCAGCCCACAGATCGCCCAGCCTCTCTCCTAAAGCGGGTGTCGCAGGTTCGAATCCTGCCGGGGGCACAACGCATTACCGCTCTGACCTGGGGTTTATCCCCCAGGGAGGGCTCCTACTCGGCCTCGGACTCCTCGTCCGGGGCCGTTTGCGTGAGCGGTGCGTGAGCGGTGCGTGAGCGGACGGAGAGTTGATCTCCCGAATACCGCCCAACGGATCAGCATCATCCGGCACGGACTCCGGGTCGGGATGCTCCGCATCGTCAGGCTCGGGCTCCGCTTCGGGAGCGGTGTTCTCGGAGGTGGGGCGGGCACGCGGTACGAGCCGAGCTGCGGCCTCGGCGATCGCCAAGTCCGCCTCCGGGAGGAGGCTCGTGTACGTGTCGGCCGTGATGGTGATCGAGGAGTGGCCGAGCATCTCCTGGATGTCCTTCAGGTCGGCCCCGGCCGCGTGGGCCAGCGTCGCGGCACCGTGGCGGAGGTCGTGGAGCCGTACCGGCGGGAGGTCGATCTCCTCGTACAGCTCGATGAACCGCCGTGTGACGTTGGCGGGGTGGAGCATCTCGCCGTTCTCCTTGGTGAAGACGCGCCCCGTCTCCACCCAGGCGCTCCCCCACTCCTCGCGGTCCTTGTCCTGCTGGGCGCGATGCCGCTTGAGGGCCTGGACCGTGTCGGAGTCCAGCGCGATGGTGCGCGCGCCGGCGTCGGTCTTGGGGTCGTCCTCGTACACCTCCCAGCCGTCCACGACGAGTTGCTTGGCGACGGTGATGAGACCGGCGTCCAGGTTGGTGTCGGTCCACTTCTGGCCGCACGCCTCGCCCCGTCGCAGCCCGCGGAAGGCGATGAGGTGGAAGAGCGCGTACAGGCGGCCCTCCGCGATGTGGTCGAGGAAGAGGCCAGTGTGCTCCGGCGTCCAGACCATCACCGGCGAGGGCTTCTCGCCGGTGCGCTTCCAGTGGAGGATGCGCTCCTCGGTCCACACCAGGGCCTTGGGCCGCTTGCCGGCCTCCAACTCGACGTGGGCGGCCGGGTTGAAGGTGATCAGCTGCTGCGCGATTGCGGCGTTCAGCGCGGCCCGCAACGTGGAGCGGACGCGCTGACGCGTGGCCGGACCGACGATGCGTCGGTAGGGCTCCATCTCGGCGATGGCTGTCTTCATCGCTTTGCGGCGGGCGCGGACTCTGTTGCTGAATTCGTCAGCCGGCGAGTTGGTGGCTGAGGCGTTCGAGTCGGCTGGTGCGAGGCTTGCGTAGTGGGTCGGTGGCCCACCAGGCGTCGAGGCGGACGATGTTGAGGGCGGTGGCGGAGTAGATGTGTTGGAGGGTGACTTTCGGCAGGCCGCGGTAGCGGGCCCGGCGGATGCCGGTGACGTCGAGAGCCTGGTTGACGGTGCCCTCGATGCCGGCGCGGAGTGCGTACTTGGTTCTCCAGGAGTCGGTGTCCTGTTCGGCTCTGGCCGCAGTGGTGCGTTCGTGGAGTTCACGGGGGCGCAGGGTGAGCATGCGGGCGCCGCGGGCGGAGCTGGTGCACTTGGTCCGGGATGGGCAGGGGCGGCAGTCGGCGCGGGCGAAGTCGATCACGATGGCGTCGCGGCCGTGCTGGGTGACCGGATACCAGCCGGCGCTGGTGGCGCCCTGGGGGCAGCGGACCTGACGGGCTTTCCAGTCGATACGGAAGGCGCTCTTGGCGAAGCCTTCGGCGGCCTTGGCCTGGGGCGAGTGGTCGGCCAGGAGCGGGGTGACCATGCTGATGCCCCGGCCCGCCGCTTGCACGACCAAGTCGGCGGAGGGATATCCGGAGTCGAGGTAGTGCTCGCCCGGTGAGACCTGACGCTCGGCCAGGTTCTGCTGGATGGGCGCGGTGGCCTTGACGTCGGGAATCGTCGCCAGGGTGGTGTGCACATCGGTGATCAGCCGCAGCACGCTCGTACCGGCTTCGGCTTCGGCTTCGGCTTCGGCTTCGGCTTCGGC
>NZ_NEUB01000877.1 GCF_002910825.1 Streptomyces sp. SM1
CAGGGGCATTGCGCGATTGGGATTGGTCCGGTTCGTCGGTCTCGTCAGTGACGTGGCGTCATGTCCGTTGTGTGGCAAGGGACCCCGGAGAGCAGAGCAGGCACGGTGCTGGTGATCATGTGGTTGTCGAGACCCATGAGAACCGAGCGAGACCGTGCCTGCCCGAACATCATCGCCCATCCCTTCCGCGCTGGAGCAACTGGGCTCCCCGACTGATCCCCTCACCTCAAGCGATGTCGCTGACCTGCGGCGTTTCCTGATTCTGGTCGCCGATCCCCGCGATGCGCGAGGGCTGCGGTATCCGGCCCTCGCGTTGCTGTGCGCGGCCGTCTCGGCGGTGCTGACCGGGGCCCGGTCGCTCATCGCGATCAGCGAGTGGATCACGGATGCCCCGCAGCATGTGCTGGGTGTCCTCGGCTTCGCTGCCGATCCGCTTACCGGTCTGCGGCCGGTGCCGCACGCCGCAACCGTGCGCCGCCTGCTGCAGCGTGTGGACGGTGACGCGCTGGATGCGGCGATCAGCGCGTATCTGCAGGCCAGAACGCCGCCCCCGGTCGAGCCGGACGCGGAGGAGGGGCCGGTGCGACGGGTGATCGCGGTCGACGGCAAGGTGGTCCGCGGATCGCGAACCCAGACGGCCGCCGCGATCCAGCTGCTGGCGGCGATGGACCACCACGGCGTTGTCCTGGCCCAGCGGCAGGTCGCTTCCAAGAGCAACGAAATCCCCTCCTTCGCACCGTTGCTGGACGGACTCGAGCTGGCGAACACGGTGGTGACCGCCGACGCCCTGCACACCCAGCACGACCACGGGGCCTATCTGACCCGTCGCGGCGCGCACTACGTGGCCGTCGTGAAGAAGAACCATCCGGGCCTGTATGCCCAGGTCAGAACGCTGCCCTGGCGGGACATCCCGCTCGGGCACCGCACGCGCGACCACGCCCACCACCGCGACGAGGTCCGCCGGCTCAAGGCCGCCGCATTCAGCCACCTCGACTACCCCGGCGCCCACCAGGCCATCCAAGTCGTGCGCTGGCGACGCGACATAAGCGCCGGGAAGCTGACCATCGAGCGCGTCTACCTGATCACCAGCCTGACCGTTTTCGACGCCACCTGCACCGAGCTCGCCACCTGGATCAGAGGCCACTGGGGTATCGAGAACCTCCTGCACCACGTCCGGGACCGCACGTTCCGCGAGGACGACTCCAAGGTCCGCACCGGCACCCTGCCCCGCTCCATGGCCTCCCTGCGCAACCTCGCCATCAGCGTCTTCCGCCAGGACGGCCAGACCAACATCGCCGCCGCCCTCCGCCACACCGGCCGCGACTACCACCGGCCCCTACGAGCCCTCGGCCTCACGTGACGAACCCAGACAGATCTCGATCATGCAATGACCCTGACCTGCGAACTTCCGTATCTGTCGGATACGCCTCCCGAAGCCGTGACGGGATCCACGACCTCCTCGACGTCGAGACCGCCCGGGCGACCATTGACACCGTCGCTGACCTGCACGACGACCTCGAAGACGGCCTTGGCGTCTCGGGACCTGCCGCCCGGCGGGCTATCACAGCCGCTGCCACCGCAGTGCAGTACACCGGCACGGTCATCAGCCTGCGTCAGGCTCGACAGATCGTTGCCAACCCTCAGCTGGCCGTCTACGACAATCCCAACGCTCTGCTGATGTGTGTCTACAAGCGCGAAAAGGCTCTCTGCCATCGCGGCATCAAAGACACCCCGAGCCTTGATCGATGCGTCGCCGGCTGCGGGAACATTGCCCGCACCGACCAGCACATCACCAAGATCCTTGATCGCGCCGACCTCCTCGACCGGCGAGCGGCCCGCGTCCCGGGCCCGCTCGCCGACCGTTTTCGCCGCAACGCGGCCCGTCTGCGTGACCTCGCTGAGGCCCACCACCGCACCCGAATCACCCTCCAGGACACCGCATGAGCCCTGCACCCGATGAACGCGACCGCATCCATGCCGCCATGGACCGCATCCTGGCCGGGACGCCCGAGCACTCGGACGGCGCCCTGACCATCAAGTCCCTGGCTGCCGAGGCGGACGTCCCCCGCAACGCTCTCACGCAGCGCCACCTCGACCTGAAGAACGAGTTCTACGCGAAGGTCAAAGAGCGGGGTCAGCCGACCGACGTCGAAGTGCGGTTGCGCAAGCAGATCGTCAAGCTGAAGGAACTCCGGTCGGACGACAAGGACGAACTCGCCCAACTCCGCGCAGACCGTGAAGCACTGGTCAGGGTCGTCAATCAGCTGACCTTGGAGAACCGTCAGCTTCGCCAGCAACTTGCCTTCCCCAGCTCCTTCGTCCGGCTCCTACCCACCCAGCCTCAGCCGCCTGCAGGGTGAGCACAGGCGGCAACACCGAGCCGTGATGGTCCGTTGAACGAACTTCCGGGCGGCCAGCCCCGTCCACCAGGGATCAGGGCCATGCTGCACTCGGCGACGCAGATCTCGGCCTGGGCCGGTCGGATGCGGGGTGGGAAGCCGTTACCCGGAGGTCTGCGTAATTCCCGTTCATGGCGAGGATTTGCTGCTATTCTGCTGGTTCAGCACCTCAGTGCTTGGTTCAACGCGTCACTCACAGAGTGAGCCTGCGTTTGGAGCCCCTCCCGCCAGGAGGCGGAAAAAAAATCTCCCCATGGCCTAGGCCATAGCGCGTGGGATCCGTCTCCTGATCATGAGGTCACACATGGACACCCCAAAGTGGGCATTCCTGCTGGTGCAGTTGTTGCTGCTGGCACCCGTCATGCTCGTCATCGTGTTGGCGTCGCCGGTGCTGGTCGGCTCGCTTTTCTCCAGCGACCTGCGCACCTTCACCCTGGCGCTGCTCCGCGAACTCGGTGGGTGGATGCACCACCTGGAGGGCGATGGGCGCCCTGATTCCGCTGGTGAGGGGGGCGAGCGCATCGGATAGACGCAGAAACAGGTAGACAGCTGGCTGGGGGCACTCTCAGGACCGTCCCCAGTCAGCCTCCTCATCGCCCCAGGCTCACTCGCGGGATGTCAGTGGCGGGTCGCACAATGCGCTCATGAGAGATATGTCATTCGCACGAGGCGGGCTGTTCGGCCAGCGGGAGCTGCGCGAGGTACTGAACGCCGAGATGGCCGGCCTGCAGAAGGCGGTCCTTGGCTGGAACGCCGAAGAGCTCCTGCAGACGCCTGAGGCCGACGTTGTCGACTACCTGGTCGAGAAGCATTTCCTGACCTGCCCGCAGCTCGACCGGGACGGCATCCACCAGCTCCCCGTGTCCGAGACCACCGTGAAGTTCCAAGACATCGCCGGACGCACCATTCAGCGCCAAGCGACCGTGATGACTATCGCGGTCCCGTTCAGGGGAGAGTCGCGCATCTTCTTTCTCAGGCCCAGTCGCCACCGGCTCCGGCAGTGGACCACTGAGGTGAAAGAGAATGAACTCCACATCCGATGGTCCGGAGAGACCGGCGCCCACGAAGCCGCCCGGCGATACTTCGATGAGGAGCTCGACGACATCGAGCGACACCTCGGTTGGGCCTTGGCGCAGGTCACACCTCACAACGAGCAACTCCGCGACCTCTCCTCCAGTCTGGTCCAAAAACGTAGAGCGAAGCTCTTGTCAGACCGGAACATGGAAGAGGCCCTCGGGTTCCCCGTCCGCCGGCGCGAGAGCTCACCCGTCTATGCCACGGCGATCAACCGCCGCAAGATCATCTCTCGCCCCCGCCCTGAAGCAAAGGGCCCCTTCAAGCCCGAGCCGGTGCTTGCGCTTGACGACTATGAGGAAGTACTGAAGGTCATCGGGCATATCCGCGATGGGCTAGAACGCATCCCCGCTACAGCAGCCAAATTGGGCGAAGAAGACATCCGCAACCAGATCCTGATCGGTCTCAACGCAACCTTCGAGGGCCAGGCGGCGGGTGAGGTCTTTAACGGGAACGGCAAGACGGACATCCTCGTCCGCGAAGATGGCCGGAACATCTTCATCGCCGAGTGTAAAATCTGGAGCGGCCCCAAGGCGATCACTGATGCCCTGGACGAACAGCTCCTACGCTATCTCGTCTGGCGTGACACTAAAGCCGCCTTCCTGTTGTTCATCAAGGAAGGTAATCCCAGCGAGATCATTCGCAAGGCCGCCGAGCGGATCGGCGAGCACCCCCAGTGCAAGCGACTCCTTTCCTCGGAGGAGAACGAGCGGCACGACTTCGTGTTCCAGTCCACCAACGACAGCACTCGAGAGATCCGCCTCGCCTTCATCCCGTTCGTGCTGCCCGGCCCGACCCCACGGCAGTGACTCAGCCCCGGACCCAGCACCCCTCTGATGGCGCCCACCGAGGACGAGGCCTCAACACGTCGAACTTGACAGGGAAGCCGCGATCCTCGCGCACCGCGGGGAGGCCGCCCGCGAACGGGCGCTGCCCGGAATCCTTACTCGCCTGCCTGAGGAGACCCGACGAAAGATCATCGCGACCGAATTCTTCACCCGGCTCACGACCGGGCCCCTCCCCAACGCTCGCGCCAACACGCATCGGCTCACTGAGTCTTTCCCGGTAAGCGCCCGTCGCTCGCTGTGATCGCGATGCTTGCGCTGCGGCCCGTGCGGTCCCCAAGTCCGGGCAGACGTAAGGCCCCTGGTAGGAACGATCTTGCGACGGATTGTTCTGACCGAGGGGCCTCACGTGCCGACCAGTGTCACATACACCGCGGTGCTCGATGTGAAGCGGTCCACCGCCGAGCACCTGGCCCGGCTGCTGCGCGATCACCGCGTCGCGGCCGGAACCCGCAGGGGCAGGCGTGCGCTGGGCTGCTTCCCGCAGGCGGTGCTCGTCCTGCGCTGGTTCATCGACGGCACCCGCCTTTCCCAACTCGCCCGCGACAACGGCCTGTCGGCCTCCACCGCATACCGCTACCTCCATGAGGGGCTGACCGTTCTGGCGGCCGGGGCACCGGACCTCGCCACCGCGTTGGAACGCGCGAAGGCGGCCGGGCTGACGCATCTGAACCTCGACGGCACCGTCATCCGCACCGACCGCGTCGCCGCCCCCGGCCCCAACG
>NZ_NEUB01000878.1 GCF_002910825.1 Streptomyces sp. SM1
CCCCGAGGGTCCCGTACGGCGACGACGACCCGCCCCCGGCCGGCCTCGACGGCGGCCCCGGTACCGGCACCACCGTGCTCGCCGCCGGTCCCGCCGCGAACAGCCCGTACGTCCTGCCGGCCGAAGGCACCTGCGACGAGGAGGCCAAGGCGCAGGCGGAGGAGGCCCGCGCCGCAGAACGCCAGGCCTACCTGGAACGCAAGCGCGCCGAGGAACCGGCCCGCGCGCGGGAGGCGCTGGCGAACAAGAAGCAGTACCCCGGCCCCGAGCACGGCGACACCGGCGACCCGCGCAACTACAACCCGCCGGACTGGGCCGACGAACTGAACAGCCGCGCCTACGGCGACCCGGACGGCGGCGACGGCTTCTGGGCGAGCCGCGACCGCAACCCCGCACCCAACTGGCGCAACGAGTCCTGGCTGCGCTACCAGGAACAGGTCACCGGTGCGCAGCGCGGACACGAGTACGTCGTCCCGCACCCCGACCCGGACGTACCGGACGTCGAGTTCGACGGCTGGGACTCCTCCCGCGACACCTTCCTGGAGGCCAAGAACGGCTACGACAGCTTCCTGGCCTCCGACCGTACGGAACTCACCCCGTCCGGCAGGGAACGGCTGCTCACCGAGGCACGCCGGCAGGTGAGCGCGGCGAACGGCAAGGACATCGAGTGGCACTTCTCCAACCAGGAGGTGGCCGACGCGGCCCGGGACGCGTTCGACGACGCGGGCCTGGACATCGAGGTCGTCCACACCCGGCCCGACCGGATCGCCGGCGACAGACGTCCCGAGGCGTTCGACTGACGGGGCGGCGGGCGGATCGCGTCCTAAGGTGGTCGCGGCAGCCGGCGTGGGCGAGGGGCGAGAGAAGAGAGACGGGACATGCGACGCGTGGTGCGGGGCTTCTGGGGCCCCCGGCGGGAGTCGGCGGACGAACTCGCCGCACGGTGGAGTACGACACTGGAGAGGTTCGCCCTGCTGCTGCCGGAGGCGGCGGCGGACGGCCGTACGGAGTGGGAGTGGCGCACGGTGCCCGCCTCCGGTCCCGCCGAGACGGTCCGGCCCGACGAGGCGTCCCTGCTCGGCGCGCTGCGCACGGCACGGGACGCGGACCCCTGGGCGGCCGCGAACGGCACGTCGCTGCGGCTGCTCGCCGCCGGCCCGGCACCCGGCTGGAAGGTGGAGATCGCCGTACTGGGCGGGGGCGCCCCGGACTCCCTGCTCCAGTCACTGGTCGCCACGATCACCTCCCCCGACACCTCACCCGACGAGGCGTCCTTTCCCGACGCCGCGCTCCTCACCGTCGTCGCGGAGGCCTGGCAGCCCGACTACGGAGACGTCGGCGACCGGGCCGTCACCGCCGCCCTGAAGAAGGAGGCCGGCTTCCGGGTCGGCACCCCGTCGGTCGGCTGGGCCGGCTACCTCTCGCCGGGCCGCGCCGCCCGTGCCCCCGCAGACCTGACGGCCGACCGCGTCGAACTCCCCACCGGAGGGCTGCTCCTCGTCCTCGCCACCCCCGGGGACACCGCCGCCGTCGTAGGGGCGTACGAGACCCTCAGGAAGTCCGGCGCGCTGGAGCCGCTGCCCCGCCCGATGAACCGGCCGGCGCTGTGACCGCCCGCGCGGCCGAGCCCTTCGACACGGGCCGGGCGGTGTCCGACATCGAGTCCGCCCTGTCCGTTCCCCTCCCGGACTCCGGCCCGACGAGCGACGAGGGCGAGCCGGTCACCGGCGAATGGACCTCGACCCGGGGCAAGGGACTCCTCCTCTTCCCCCTCTGGGAGAGCGAGGTCCTCACGGGGGTCTACGGACGGGAATGGAACGCCGCGGAGGAGGCGGCGGAGGCGAACCTGACCGCGCTGATCACCGAACTGGACGCCCGCTGGGGGCCGCACCGGAGGGTGACCATGGGCGAACCGCCGCTCCCGCGCCCGGCGCCGGAGCCCTTCCGTACCCTCCTCGCCAAGGACTGCAACGGCGACCTGGCCGTCTGGGGCCCGCTGACCGTCCCGGAACCCCGCTGGGCCGCGGTGTCCCTCAACCAGTGCGACGGTGATGCGCCGATGATCCTCACCGCGCTGATCAGCGCCCGTCCGCTGACACTTAGGTGACCGTGTCGTAGCAGGAGTTGAACCCTTTCACTCTGGTGCCGCGAGTCGTGCGCTGGATAACTTGGGTTCGCTGGAGAGAAGCCTCGCCCCACCGGGAGCCGACCGTGAACCGCCGCCCCACTCTGCTCGCAGCGCTCGCGCTGACCGCCACCACGGCGTTGACGCTGTCCGCCTGCGGAAGCGACGACGACCATCCCACCAAGGACAGCGACAAGATCGTCGGCGCGGACACGGGCGGTGAGAAGTCGGCGTCGCCGAGTGCGTCGACGCCGACATCGGCCGACCGGCCGGAGATCGAGCTGCCGTCCGACGTCACGCACAAGTTCGAGTGGAAGAAGACCGGCGACCCGGCGAAGGACGCGGTGCTTAACGACGCCGAGCAGCGGATCAAGGCCGTGGACATGGCCATCGCGGAACAGGACCCGCTGCATGAGGCGTACCGCTTCTACTCCGAGGGCACTGCAGCCGCCGGAAGCGAGAAGTACATTCAGGAGTTCGTCGATCACAAGGCCCGCACGACTGGCAAGGCCCGTTACTACAACGAGAGCGTGACCGTCAACGAAGACGGAACCGCCGCTCTGGTGTATTGCGAGGATCAGAGCAAGGCGTTCAACAAGTTCCTCGAGACCGGCAAGACGAACGTCAATCAGGCGACGAAGAACTCCTACGTCATTTACGCGAGCACTCTGCGCAAGAACAAGAGCGGCGTGTGGGTCACCGAGCGCCTGACTTCTCAGAGGGGGAGCGCCAAGTGCCAGCCGTGACGCGCAAGTATCTGTTGATTCCCGTCACCGTCCTGACTCTCGCCGTGGCCACTCCCGCGTACGCGGATACAGGGTTCGGTGGCAGCACTGACGGCGACACCGACCAACGCGCCGAAACCGGCGACGACGGCACTGTTTCCGTCACCGTCGGCGGTGTCGTCTTCGACCGTTCCAAGAACGGCACCGGTGACTCCGCCGGCCCCCTGACCTCGTCCGCCTCATGGTCGCCGCCCCCCTGCTGGTACGCCCCCAAGTACTCGCCCGAGGAGTTGCAGGCCCATCTGGAGCCGATCTGGGAGGCCGGGTCGACAGGGCATCAGTGGGACACCGAGCAGCGGAAGAGGTACGTCGACCCGGACAATCCCGAGAAGGACTTCAACAAGGACAGGTCCGGCAAGGGCTATTGGTGGGCATCGTACGTCGACAAGAGCTTCCCGCCGGGCTGGGACTCCTGCGACGAGGACTACTTCTGGGTGGACGAGGGCGACGCCCCGCCCGCAAACATCGAGAACGCGGTCACCCCGGAGATCCTCGCCGAACTCGCCTACGCGGAGATCCGCGTCCCGGGTACCGAGGTCACGCTCGCCCCCGCCCAGACGACGAAGGTGAACCTCCCGACCTGGGCGTGGCTCGACGCCGCGGAGTTCAAGCCGGTGTCGGTCACCGCCTCCGTACCGGAGATCGGCATCGAGGCGACCGCCACGGCGGTACCGGTCTCGCTGAAGATCGAGCCGGGCACCCCGGACGCCGAGAGCTACCCGGCCTCCGGGGTCTGCGCGATCGTGGACGGCCGTATCGGCGAGCCGTACGCGAGGGGCAAGGCGGACAGCACGCCCCCGTGCGGGGTGAAGTACCTGCGCTCCTCGGGCGACGGGACCTTCCCGCTCCAGGCCACGGTCACCTGGCAGATCGACTGGACCGGCTCCGGCGGTGCGGGCGGTGACCTGCCCGACGGCGAGTTCGGCGCGACCCAGGACGTCGTCGTACAGGAAATCCAGGCCATCAATCGCTGAGCTCGGGTAGGAAGTCCTCATGACCACACTCGGCGCGGTACTCCGCCCCCAGCTCGCCCCCGAACGCTTCCGGTCCGTCGCACGGACCGCGGACGATGCGGGTCTCGAGGAACTCTGGCTGTGGGAGGACTGTTTCCTGGAGGGCGGCATCTCCACCGGCGCCGCCGTACTCGCCTGGACCGAGCGGGTGCGGGTCGGGATCGGGCTGCTGCCGGTGCCGTTGCGGAACGTGGCCGTCACCGCGATGGAGGCCGCGAGTCTGCACCGGATGTTCCCCGGGCGGGCGATCCTCGGGGTCGGACACGGGGTGCAGGACTGGATGGGACAGGTCGGGGCGCGCGCCGAGTCGCCGGTGACCCTGCTGCGGGAGTACCTGACCGCGCTGCGTGCCCTGTTGAGCGGGGAGAGGGTGACGACCGAGGGGCGGTACGTCCGGCTCGACGACGTCGCCCTCGACTGGCCGCCGCACGGCCCGGTCGAGGTGCTCGCCGGCGCCATGGGGCCCCGTACCGTGCGCCTCACCGGTGAGGCAGCCGACGGGACCGTCCTCACCGCCAACACCTCGCCCGAGGGCGTGCGGCGTGCGCGCGGGCTCATCGCCGAGGGCCGTGCCGCGGCGGGCCGCAGTGCCGATGCCCACCGCGTGGTCGTCTACCTGCTCGCCGCCACCGGCAGCGGCGCCCGCGAGCGGGTGCGGGCCGAGCTGGCCGCCGAGGGCGTCACCGGGCAAGCCGATGTCGGTGTGGCCGGGGACGCGGGCGCCGTCGCCGAGGCGGTCCAGCGGCTGGCCGACGCCGGAGCCGACTCGGTCATCCTCCAGCCGACCGCCGACGAACCCGACCCCGAGGGCTTCGTACGGTTCGCGGCGGAGGCGGTGCGGCCGCTGGTGCCGTGAGCCACGGACAAGGGCGCGGAAAAGCGAGCGACAGACGGGGCGGGGTTCGTGCAGGGTCGGCTCATGGCCGACAAGCAGACGCGCACCTACGAACAGCTCCTCGCCGAAGGCGCCGCCGTCCCCACCGAGGGATGGGACTTCTCCTGGTTCGAGGGGCGGGCCACCGAGGCCCGGCCCTCCTGGGGGTACGCCACTGCCCTGGCCGGGCGGCTCGGCGAGGCCGATGCCGCGCTCGACATCCAGACCGGGGGAGGGGAGGTCCTGGACTTCGCCCTCACGCGTGCCGCCCGGAGTCCCGCCCGCACCGCCGCCACCGAGGGCTGGCCGCCCAACGTCACCAAGGCCACGGCACGGCTCCGGCCCCACGGCGTCACCGTCGTCGCCTCCCCCGAGGACGCGCCGCTGCCCTTCGCCGACGAGACCTTCGGCCTGGTCGTCAGCCGTCATCCGGTCCGTGCCCACTGGGACGAGATCGCGCGCGTACTCCGCCCCGGCGGTACGTACTTCGCGCAGCACATCGGACCCGGCAGCGCGTACGAGGTCGTCGAGTTCTTCCTCGGCCCGCAGCCCGGGGAACAGCGGGAGGCGCGGCACCCGGACCGCGAACGCCGCGCGGCCGAGGCCGCCGGCCTCGAGACGGTCGACGTACGTGCCGAGCGGCTGCGCATGGAGTTCCACGACATCGCCGCCGTCGTCCACTTCCTGCGCAAGGTGATCTGGATGGTGCCCGGCTTCACCGTCGAGGCGTACCGGCCGTGCCTGCGTGCCCTCCACGAACGCATCGAGGCGGAGGGCGCGTTCGTGGCCCACAGCACCCGCCACCTCTTCGAGCTGCGCAAACATTGCTGAGCGATGGCTCTGCTCGCCTCCCGCACCGGATTGCCGGGCTTCCTTCGGTCATGCGGCCCGCGCCACTCGCACCGTCTCAGCAGGTGGTCATGCGGCGAGGGCAAGGCTGTGCATGCGGGCGACGGCCTGGACGTCGGGGTGGCGGCCATCGCCGGTGAGCTTCGGAGGCGCTGTCGGGCGGCCGGCCCAAGTGGAAGGGGGCGGCTTGCCTCTGTGATCCTGTCGGCGGTGGGGCCGACGCCTTCGGACGGGTTTCCGCATCGTTATCGTCTGCGGCTGGTCTTGTGACCGCGTTCTCACGTAGGTTCACACCAAGGAAATTCGCGCAAGCAAAGCTGCGCGGGGTGGTACCGCGCAGTGGAGGGGGCTGCGCGGTACCCGGTTCCTGAGACCCCGGGAAGGTCTCCGCCCGCACCCGCGGATCATGTCGCCGGTCAAGCGGATTCGCCGCCGGGATCACCCGCCGGGGGGACGACCGGAAGAGTGGCTCACGTGGGGGCGTGTCGGCGCCACAATCTGCACACGGTCCCCTCAACCTCCGGTTTTCCCCAGGATCTCGCCGTGTTTCGGCCATGCGAAGCCCCTGAACGGCCCCATTCCGGGCTGTCCAGGCGTCGCCGGGTGACTTCGGAGAGTGATTGTGGCCCGCCAATGCGCGCAGCATCACTTACGAAGGGTTATGGTGGAAACCCCCCCTCGGGCCGGTCCGTATCCCCCCCACGGACCGGCCCGTTTTTTCTTGCCGCCCCGCCCCGCGCCGTGCCATCCGGGGAGACCTCCTGGCTAGAGTCCAGGCATGTCGAACGAGCACCCGACACCGCCTCATCAGCCCCCCGGTCAGCCCGGTCAGCCCGGTCAGCCCGGTGAGTACGGACCTCCTGCCGCGTACGGCCAGTACGGGCAGTCGCCCGACCCCTATGGCGCGCCCCCGGTCGGTCATCCCCGCCCCGGCGTCCCTCCGTACCACGACCCGTCGTGCTACGACCCGTCCCGTCAGCAGCCCCTGGCCATGCCCGGCTCCGTGCGTGCCGCCCAGGTCGTGATCTTCGTGATGTTCGGGCTCGGCGTGCTGCTCACCGCCCTGGTCGGTGCCGTCGTCGGAGCGGAGGAGGCGGGGCGGTTCTTCAGTACGTATCTGATGAGCGTCGCGCTGTTCGTCCTGGCGTTCCGGTATCCGAAGGCGGGCAACGGCGTACGCGTCGCCTCGATCGTGCTGGCCTCCGTGCAGATCCTGTTCGCGCTCAGCGCGACGGCCCAGGGCGTTCCGTTGGGGATCCTGCCGCTCGGTACCGCCATCACGGTCATCGTTCTGCTCAGCCAGGGCTCGGCCGGGCGGTGGTTCCGGCGGCACCGGACGAACGGCGTGCTGCCGCAGTACTCGCCCTACGGCTGACAAGCGTGCCGTCCCGGACTGTGGGGACCTCCGCCCCGGCGGGGGTAGGCTTCGCCTTCGGGGACCGCCATACGGACGGGGCCGCCCGCGGCCGAGACCGGGCCGCTTGCCGCGCGACGCGGCGGGGTGCGGCGCCTGTCCGTTCCGTACGGAGGGGCTGACAATCACGTGAACCTGCGCGACAAGCTGCGCGGCCTGCTGGTCAGGCTGTACGCACGCCGGGTGGAAGGTCACCTGGACACCGCTCAGGTGCCCAAGCACATCGGCGTCATCATGGATGGCAACCGCCGGTGGGCGAAGGCCTCGGGTTCCAGCACCGTCCACGGCCACCGGGCCGGCGCCGACAACATCGGGGAGTTCCTCGGCTGGTGCAGCGAGACGGAGGTCGAGGTCGTCACGCTCTGGCTGCTGTCGACCGACAACTTCGACCGGCCCGCGGACGAGCTCGTCCCGCTGCTCGGCATCATCGAGGACGTGGTGCGCAGCCTCGCCGCCGACGGGCGCTGGCGGGTGCACCATGTGGGCACGCCGGATCTGCTGCCCGCCGGGATGCAGACCACCCTCAAGGAGGCCGAGGCGGCCACCGCGCACGTCAGCGGAATAGTGGTCAACGTCGCCATCGGGTACGGCGGTCGCCAGGAGATCGCCGACGCCGTGCGCTCCATGCTCCTCGACGCCCACGAGAAGGGCACCTCGATGGAGGAGCTCGCCGAGGCGGTCGACGTCGACATGATCGGACGTCACCTCTACACCCGCGAGCAGCCGGACCCGGACCTGGTGATCCGCACCAGCGGTGAGCAGCGGCTCTCCGGTTTCATGCTCTGGCAGACCGCGCACTCCGAGTACTACTTCTGCGACGTGTTCTGGCCGGCCTTCCGCAAGGTGGACTTCCTGCGGGCGCTGCGCGACTACGCCGCCCGCCACCGCCGCTACGGCGGCTGAACGGCTCCGACGGAGTCCGTACGGCGCTCGCCGGCCTTCTTCTCCCCTCCCGCACCGCTGGTCACGCACTGTTCACCAGTATGCCGTCATATGCCGTGGCATGGCTGCGCTCGTATGAGGGAATAAGCCAGGCAGGTCGACACCCGAACCACGGGTGTCGGATCTCAGCGGACGACGCGGGAGTCGTCCGCCCGGGAGGCCCTTTGCACCAGCCCGACCGTGCGGTCACGGCACGGAAGAAGCAGCGGAGGGCCGGTTCTCGGCCCGCTGTGCATGGCGGCCGTCGACCGGTCCAGCTCCGCTCCGTCGCTCCCCGACCTCATCCGAGGGGGTACGTCCTTCCGTGGTGACCAGCGCAAAGCGTCACAAGCCCGACCGACGCACTTATGTTCTCGACACCAGCGTCCTGCTGGCCGATCCGAACGCCCTGACCCGCTTCGACGAGCACGAGGTCGTGCTCCCCATCGTCGTGGTGACGGAACTGGAGGCCAAGCGGAACCATCCCGAACTCGGCTACTTCGCCCGGCAGGCGCTCCGTCTGCTGGACGACTACCGGGTGCGGTACGGCCGTCTCGACGCGCCTCTTCCGACCGGGGACCTCGGCGGCACCGTGCGGGTCGAGCTGAACCACTCGGACCCCGGCGTGCTGCCCAGCGGCTACCGCCTCGGGGACAACGACTCCCGCATCCTCGCGGTCGCCCGCAATCTGCAGGCCGAGGGGTTCGACGTCACCGTGGTGTCGAAGGACCTCCCGCTCAGGATCAAGGCGTCCTCCGTCGGTCTCCTCGCCGAGGAGTACCGCGCGGAGCTCGCCATCACGGACGCCTCCGGCTGGACCGGTATGTCCGAACTGACCCTGCCGGGCGAGCAGGTGGACATCCTCTTCGAGGAAGGGCGGGTGTATGTGCCCGAGGCGTCCGGCCTTCCCGTGCACACCGGTCTGACCATCCAGTCCGAGCGCGGCAAGGCGCTGGGACGGGTCACTCCGGACGGCGGGGTCCGGCTGGTGCGCGGCGACCGGGAGGTGTTCGGCATCAAGGGCCGCAGCGCCGAGCAGCGCATCGCGCTCGACCTGCTGCTCGACCCGGACGTCGGGATCGTGTCCATGGGCGGCCGGGCCGGCACCGGCAAGTCGGCGCTGGCGCTGTGCGCGGGTCTCGAGGCGGTCCTGGAGCGCCGGCAGCACCAGAAGGTGATGGTCTTCCGTCCGCTGTACGCGGTGGGCGGGCAGGAGCTCGGTTACCTGCCGGGTTCCGAGGCGGAGAAGATGAGCCCCTGGGCGCAGGCGGTGTTCGACACGCTGTCGTCGGTCACCAGCAGGGAGGTCATCGAGGAGGTCACCGCGCGCGGCATGCTCGAGGTTCTGCCGCTCACCCACATCCGGGGGCGCTCGCTGCACGACGCCTTCGTGATCGTGGACGAGGCACAGTCGCTGGAGCGGAACGTCCTGCTGACCGTTCTGTCCCGGATCGGGGCCAATTCGCGAGTCGTTCTGACCCATGATGTCGCCCAGCGGGACAACCTCCGGGTCGGGCGGTACGACGGTGTGGTCGCCGTGGTCGAGAAACTGAAGGGGCATCCGCTCTTCGCGCACATCACCCTGACCCGGTCCGAGAGGTCCCAGATCGCCGCCCTGGTGACCGAAATGCTCGAAGACGGGCAGATCTGACCGGGACGTTCGAAGAAGGACCGGTTACGCAGTAGTTGGCGCCGTCCGGAAAGGCGAAGAGTCTAGCCGGGCGGCGTCGGCGCGTGTGCGGATTTCCGGGAATCCCCGAGGGCAAACGGTATGTGAGCTTTCACACGCAACAGAGAATTGCCTTGCGCCGTCCGGTTACGGCAGAGTCTCACTCCTGTCAGGCCCCGCATACGACACACCTGTACCCCCAGCGGTGCGGAACCACAGTCTCAACTCCATAGCGTCGTCGTATGCCGCCCGAGCACCACGTGGCGCTCCCCCTGGGGGAGTTGCCCATCGGGTCCGTGCCTCCCGTGACCCGAAGTTGGGGAGGCCAGTGCCAAGGGGCACGATTGCGTCCGCGAGGGTCACCGAAGCGGGCGATGCTGGAAGGAAACCGTGTGAGCCGGATCTCGGTCCGGGGATTCGCAGTGGCCTCGGCCACGGCGGTCACCGCTGTCGGAAGCGTCGTCGGCGTTGCCTCGGGCAGTACCGCGCAGAACAACGACGCGGAGGCGACGGCAAGCGGCACCACGCTGCTCGCGGACATCCCCGCGGGCCAGCAGGCCCAGGTGCAGACCGCGTCTGTGACGCAGCAGGCCGAAACGATGGCCATCGCCGCCGACGCCGGTGCCAAGAAGGACGCCGAGGAGGCCGCCCGCAAGGCCGCCGCCGAGACCGCGGTCGCGAAGAAGAAGGAAGCGGCCGAGAAGGCGGAGCAGGAGGCCAAGGAACGCGCGGAGGCCAAGGCCGCCGCCAGCCGCTCCGCGACCCGCGACGCCTCCAGCTTCCCGGTCCAGTCGTCCTACTCGGTTGCGGAAGTCCAGGCGATGGCCCGGCAGATCGTGCCGGCGGACCAGTTCCAGTGTTTCAGCAACATTGTGGAGCGCGAGTCGAGCTGGAACTACACGGCCGACAACCCCACCTCCGACGCCTACGGCCTCGTGCAGGCGCTTCCGGGTTCCAAGATGTCCTCCGCCGGAGCCGACTGGGCGACGAACCCGGCCACCCAGATCAAATGGGGCCTCGGCTACATGGACGGCCGCTACGGCAGCCCTTGCGGAGCCTGGAGCTTCTGGCAGGCCAACCACTGGTACTAGAAGGACCGGGGGCCCGCCGCCCCGGCCCCGCTCAACCCCCGCACAGCCCCGCACCGTCCTACGGTGCGGGGCCGTCGCCATGTACGGTCTGACCGACGACTCCAGGGGGGAGTGGTGGGGGGAAACGGGGGAAGAGGACGGATCATGTCGCGAGTGCCAGGATGGCTCGGCCGGGTCGGAGCCGGACTGACCGAGGTCAGCAAGCGGTTGGAGGAGCGCCGGGCCGAGGTGGCGCGGGACCGCCGTGCGGACGAGGACGCGGACGTCGCACCTGAGGGGGCCCCGCGTCCCCACCAGGCGCCGTCGGCCTCGCCGGCCGAGTACCCCGCCGCGATCGTCCCGGTCCGGCCGGACCCCGCGCAGGCCGTGCCGTGGGGGGTGCGGGTCGCCGCCGAGGCCGGCTGGCGGCTGCTGGTACTGGCCGGCACCGTCTGGGTGCTCATGCGGATCATCACCGCCGTACAGCTGGTGGTGCTGGCGTTCGTGGCGTCGCTGCTGATCACGGCGCTGCTCCAGCCGACGGTGGCCCGGATGCGGCGGTTCGGCGTGCCGCGCGGGCCGGCCACCGCGCTGACGGCGCTGTTCGGGTTCGTGGTGATCGGCCTCATCGGGTGGTTCGTGACCTGGCAGATCATGGAGAACATCGACCACCTCTCCGACCAGATCCAGGACGGCATCGACGAGCTGCGCAACTGGCTGCTCAACAGCCCCTTCCACGTCACCGACAAACAGATCAACGAGATCGCCAAGAACCTGCGGGAGGCGGTCGGCGCCAACACCGAGCAGATCACCTCGGCCGGCCTGGAGGGCGTGACGGTCGTCGTCGAGGCGCTCACCGGCATACTGCTGGCGGTCTTCTCGACCCTGTTCCTGCTCTACGACGGCAAGCGGATCTGGGAATGGTCCCTCAAGCTCGTCCCGGCCGCCGCCCGTCCGGGCGTCGCCGGCGCCGGGCCGGTCGCGTGGCAGACGCTGACGGCGTATGTGCGCGGCACGGTGGTCGTGGCACTGATCGACGCGATCTTCATCGGTCTCGGCATCTACTTCCTCGACGTGCCGATGGCGGTGCCGCTCGCCGTCTTCATCTTCCTGTTCTCCTTCATCCCGCTCGTCGGCGCGGTGGTGTCGGGAGCGCTGGCGGTGGTCGTCGCGCTGGTCACCCAGGGCGTGTTCACGGGTGTCATGACGCTGGCGGTGGTGCTGGCGGTGCAGCAGATCGAGGGGCACATCCTCCAGCCGTTCATCCTCGGCCGGGCGGTGCGGGTCCATCCGCTCGCGGTGGTGCTGGCGGTGGCCTCCGGCGGGATGGTGGCCGGTATCGGCGGCGCGGTGGTCGCCGTGCCGCTGGTCGCGGTCACCAACACGGTCGTCGGCTATCTGCGTGCGTACGCCCATGAGGCGGCGGTACGTCAGTCGCCTCGGCCACGGGGTGCTACGGCGATGTCCGCACCGGACGCTCCGCTGCCCGCCGCGCCTGCCTCGCAGGGGGCGGGGCCGGAGATGCGGAAGGGGCAGGCGGCCGACCTCGACGAGGAGTAGAACACCCACCCGCCGAACCGGCCCTACACCGCCCCGCCCGGGCGGGCCCGGCCCCCCAGCTGCGTGGCAGTCGTGCCTCCCCCAGAGGGGGTACCCCCCCAGGGCGGCACGGGTGGGCGCAGCGGCACCTGGCCGGCGCCGTGGGCGAAGCGGTGTCGGTGCGGGTCGGGGGGTGACTGCGCAACCCGGCGCGGGCGGGGTGCCGTCGCGCCCACCCTCCCCACTCTCGGCTTCGCTCGAGCGGGGGGACCCCCATCGCCCTGCGGCACGACTGCCCGCGGGAGAGCGGAGAGCGGAGAGCGGAGGGCGGAGGGTTGGGGGAGTACGGGTGCGGCGGGCCCGTTCACCTGGGGAGGTGGACGGGCCCGCCGGCGGAGCTACTCCGCGAGAGCGGCTTCCGCGTCGAGCGTGGCACCGACCGCCTGCACCACCGTGGCGATCTTGAAGGCCTCCTGCACGGCCTCCCGCTCCACGCCGGCCTTGCGCAGCACTTGCTCGTGGGAGTCGAGGCACGCACCGCAGCCGTTGATCGCGGAGACCGCGAAGCACCAGAACTCGAAGTCGACCTTGTCGACCCCCGGGTTGCCGATGACGTTCATCCGCAGACCGGCGCGCAGGTTGCCGTACTCGTGGTCCGACAGCAGGTGACGGGTGCGGTAGAAGACGTTGTTCATCGCCATCACCGCGGCCGCGGCCTTCGCCGCGGTGTACGCCTCCGGCGACAGGTTCGCCTTCGCCTCCGGCTCCAGCTCGCGCAGCACGATGTCCGAGCGCGAGGCGATCGCCGTCGACAGCACCGTGCCCCAGAGCTGCTGGGCCGGCAGGTCCGAGTTGCCGATGACCGAACCCAGGTTGAGCTTCAGGTCCTTGGCGTAGTCCGGTATACGGGACTTCAGGGAGTCGAGGGACATCTCAGATCACTCCCCGGACAGCAGCGCGACCGGGTCAAGGGTCTCGTCGCCCTTGCTCCAGTTGCACGGGCAGAGCTCGTCGGTCTGCAGGGCGTCCAGCACCCGCAGGACCTCCTTGGGGTTACGGCCGACGGAACCGGCGGTCACCATGGTGAACTGGATCTCGTTGTTCTGGTCCACGATGAACACCGCGCGCTTCGCGAAGCCGTCCTCGCCCTCGATGCCGAGGTCGCGCATCAGCTCGTGCCGGGAGTCCGCCATCATGGGGAACGGCAGGTCGCGCAGGTCGTCGTGGTCCTTGCGCCAGGCGTGGTGGACGAACTCCGAGTCACCGGAGAAGCCGAGGACCTGGGCGTCACGGTCGGCGAACTCGTCGTTCAGCTTGCCGAACGCGGCGATCTCGGTCGGGCACACGAAGGTGAAGTCCTTGGGCCACGCGAAAACGATCTTCCACTTGCCTTCGTAGGTCTTGTGGTCGATCGTCTCGAACTCCTTGCCCTTCTCCAGCGAGACACAGGCAGTCAGTTCGAACTCGGGGAACTTGTCACCGACAGTGAGCACGGGCCCTCCTTGCAGCGAGGAAGCACCCGGATCGCGGGCGCTTCCCATGGGTTGGACCTTGTTGATGTTGGCACAGGCAGGATTGATTCGTGAAATAGCTACACTCGGTCGTGTCGATCGGAGGAAGCTATCAGTGACTGTGGGTAATAGGCGGCGGCAGCCGACCCTCGCGCAACTGCGGGCGTTCGCCGCGGTGGCCGAGCATCTGCACTTCCGGGACGCCGCGGCGGCGACGGGGACCAGCCAGCCGGCGCTGTCGGGGGCGGTGTCCTCGCTGGAGGAGGCGCTCGGTGTGACCCTCGTGGAGCGTACGACGCGCAAGGTACTGCTCTCACCTGCGGGTGAGCGGCTCGCCGCCCGCGCCAGGTCCGTACTGGCGGAGGTCGGGGCGCTGATGGAGGAGGCGGACGCGCTGCGGGCGCCGTTCACCGGTGTGCTGCGCCTCGGGGTGATCCCCACGGTGGCGCCGTACGTGCTGCCCACCGTGCTGCGGCTGGTCCGCGACCGCTATCCGCTGCTCGACCTCCAGGTGCACGAGGAGCAGACCGCCAACCTGCTGGACGGCCTGGCCCGCGGCCGGCTGGACCTGCTTCTGCTCGCGGTGCCGCTCGGTGTACCCGGAGTGACGGAACTTCCCCTGTTCGACGAGGACTTCGTGCTGGTCACGCCGATCGACCACTGGCTCGGCGGCCGACAGGGCATACCCCGCGAGGTGCTGCGCGAACTGAACCTGCTCCTGCTGGACGAGGGGCACTGCCTGCGCGACCAGGCCCTGGACATCTGCCGCGAGGCCGGGCGGGCGGGAGTCGCGGCCACCACCACGGCGGCCGGACTGTCCACCCTGGTGCAGCTGGTGGCAGGCGGCCTCGGGGTGACACTGCTGCCGCGCACCGCCGTCGAGGTCGAGACCGCCCGCGCCGGCCGGCTGCGCACCGGCTGCTTCACCGACCCGGCCCCCAGCCGCCGTGTCGCCCTCGCCATGCGCGCGGGCGCGGCGAGGGCGGGGGAGTACGAGCAACTGGCGGCGGCCCTGCGCGAGGCCCTGCGGGACCTGCCGGTGCGGACGGTGGGGAACTGACACCCCGACGTCGGGCACCCCGTTCCCGGGGTCCCGGGGTCCCGGGGTCCCGGGGTCCCGGGGTCCCGACGGCGAAGCGCCCCGCCACTGGACATCCCGGCGCCGAACGGCCGGTGCCGGGCGCTCCGGTGGCGGGCGTCGCGGCTGCCAGGTGCCCGGCACCGGGAGATTCCGGTGCCGGGCACCCCCGCCGCGCCCGCCTCCCCCGCCGGGCCTACTCCGTGCGCAGCCCGTCCGGGCGCATCATGCGCAGCAGTGGCGGCAGGCTCAGCAGCGTCACCACCAGGACGACCCCCGCGCCGATGCCGTTCATCTGGGCGAGACTCGGCCAGTCCACGCGGATCTGTACCGACGTCATCCGCAGCAGCACGGTTCCCAGGGTCATGCCCACCACGGAGGCCAGCAGCAGGCCCAGGCCGATCGGGATCGCCGTCTGCCACAGCACCGACAGGCTCAGCGTGCGCCGCCGGGTGCCGAAGGCGACCAGGGCGGCCAGCAGTTTGCGGCGTTCGCGCAGCTGTTCCAGCTGGGAGACCAGCAGGCTGGCCCCGATCAGTGCCAGGACGGCCGCGGCGCCGACGAACAGCCCCGTGCGGATGGTGTCGTAGCGTTGGGAACGCTCGGTCACCTGCCACGTCATCGGGTCGGCGAGCGGGTCGATCGCGGCAGCCGCGTTGCGCACGTGCTCAACGGCGTTCGGCACGGAGTCGTCGAGGGCCAGATACACCTGGCCCCTGACCGCTTCCGCCAGGTCCGCGGGCATCGCTCCCTCGGTCAGCAGGAAGCCGCCGCGCTTGGTCCCGGTCGGGTCCTTGATGGAGTCGGCCTGCTTCAGCGTCCCGGGGACGGTCCAGACGACCTCCTTCGTCTTCATGTAGCCCGCGGACGTCTCCAGGTAGAGCTTCTGGCCCGGCCGGCTCAGCGACGCGGTGTCCGTGTCGTACTCCCCGCCCCGGACCGTGAACACGTCGCCGTCCGTGCACGAGGGCAGCTTCGCCACCTTGCGCAGGGTCGCGCAGTCGCCGATGGTCAGCTCGGCGTTGCGCTCCGGATTCCGGGACCAGGGCCGGTCGCCGGAGTACCCACGGGACAGCGGGTAGACCTCGCGGACGCCCTTGGTCTTCTCGAGCTTCGCACTGGCCGCGGCCATTTCCGTGCCCTCCGGCACGTTGACCTGCACCTGCGCCAGTGTCACGTCGTAGCCGGTCGCCTCGGTGTACTCGCTCTCCACGCCGGCGAAGAGCATCTGCAGCGCGATGGCGCCGGCCACGGCCACGGCGATGCCGTTGACCATGCGGGCCGCCGCGCCACTGCTCAACTGCAGGCGTCGGACGGCCAGTTGCCAGGACACGCTGCCCGAGCCGAGCCGGGCGACCGCCGTCTCCATGATCCACGGCAGCAGCGCGGTGACGCCGACGAGCAGACAGATGACACCGCCGGCGACGAGGTACTCGTTGAACTCCCCGTTCTCCTTGCCCTGTCCGAGCATGGGGGCCAGCATGCCGATCCCGGCCAGCGGCACCAGCAGCCGCCACCACAGCCGGCGGCGGGCCGGCCGCGCGGTGCGCACCACGCCCAGCGGCCCGATGACCACCCCGCGCAGCGTCAGCAGGGTCACCAGCACCGCGGCCGCCGGAACCGCCACCGCGACCAGCAGCGCCAGCAGCGGCGAGGGGTTCAGATAGCTCGGGAAGACGCTGATCCGGAACACCTCGACGGACGCCGCGAACTCCCGCCCCGCCAGGAAGAACCCGGTGCCGAACACCAGGCCCAGCAGCGCCCCGCCGAGGGCCTCGCCCGCGGCGATCCGCCGGGTCATCCCGCCGTCGGAGCCGACCAGCCGCAGCGCGGCCAGCCTGCGGTCCCGCCGTTCGCCGCCGAACCGCACGGCCGCGGCGATGAACACGGCGACCGGCATCAGCAGCACCACGAAGACGACCAGGATCAGCAGCATGAGGACCGGGTCCGACTGCTCCTGCACCGGGTTGGGGTCCCCGTAGGAGTCGATGCGGCCGACCTGCCCGTCACCGATCCGTTCGGCGAGGTTCTCGGCCCCCGCGTAGTAGGCGAGTTCCTGCGAGCCGATCAGTCCCTGCTCGCCGATCGTCCCCACGATGTCGTACGGCAGCCGCTCCCGCAGCATCTCACCGTCGTCGGAGCCGAGGAGTTCCTTCAGGGCGGGGGAGACCAGCATGTCGCCCGGCGCCGGGAATTCCCGCAGTCCGGGGGGCGGAGGGGCCTTGTCGCCCTCCGGCTCCAGCAGCCGGCCGCGGATGTTCCGGCCGCCGAACTCCGTGTTGGTGTCCGCGGTCATCAGGGTGTCGTCGGCGCGCTTCATCTGCTCGCCGTAGGTGAAGTTGAGCCGCGCCTCCTCCCGCCGGTGGCGTTCCTCCAGCGCACCGGGCAGGGCGGTGGTGAGCAGCAGCAGTGCCACCCCCAGCCCGACCCCGACGGCGGTGAGCAGCGCCCGGGTCCAGCCCTCGCGTCCCCCGGCGAAGGCGAACCGGAGTCCCATGCCGAGGTCCCGCGCCCTGCCCCAGGCTCTCGACTCCGCTCGAGCAGGGCGGTGCCCCCACCGCACACTCATACGACGCGCTCCATGTCCCGGGACTTGCCGTCCCGCACGACGACCTCTCGGTCGGAGTAAGCGGCCACCCGCGCCTCGTGGGTGACGAGGACGACGGCGGCGTTGGAGGACCGCGCGGCGTCGGTGAGGAGTTCCATCACGCGCTCGCCGTTGAGGGAGTCCAGCGCGCCGGTCGGTTCGTCGGCGAACAGCAGCCGCGGGTCGGTGACCAGCGCGCGGGCCACGGCGACCCGCTGCCCCTGGCCGCCGGACACCTCGCCGGGCCGCTTCTTGCGGACGTCGTCGACCTCGAGGCGCTCCATCCAGGTGAGCGCGGCCCGCTCGGCCTGCTTGCGGGGTGTGCCGTTCAGCCGCAGCGGCAGGGCGACGTTCTCCACACAGGCGAGTTCGGGGACGAGCTGCCCGAACTGGAAGACGAAGCCGAACTCCGAGCGCCGCAGCGCGCTGCGCTCACCGTCGCTCATGGTGGTCAGCTCGCGGCCGTCGTACGTGATCGAGCCGGAGTCGGGGGTGACGATCCCGGCGAGGCAGTGCAGCAGCGTCGACTTGCCCGAGCCGGAGGGGCCCATCACGGCGACGACCTCGCCGGGGTGGATGGAGAAGCCGGCGCCGTCGAGCGCGGTGGTCGGTCCGTAGACCTTGCGCAGGTCCTGCGCGACGAGCAGGGAGCCGGGGGGAACGGACGTGGTCATCGGGCCACCGCCTCACGGAGCTTGTCGAGACGCGCCGCGGTCAGCTCCAGCCAGCGCAGGTCGGCCTCGAGATGGAACAGGGCGTGGTCGCAGATGAGCTGGTCGGCGAGGTCGCCGTGGCGCTTGCGGTCGGTGAGGATCCGCATGCCGCGCAGATGCTCCGAGCGCTGCGTGTCGAGGATGTCGGCGGCGTCGCGGCTGGTGAGCAGCGCCAGGACGACCTTGGTGTAGAGCGTCGACTGGAGGTACGGCTCCGGCTTCTCCGGTGTGCCGAGCCAGCGCTCGACATCGGTGATGCCGGCCTCGGTGATCGCGTACCGCTTGCGCTCGGGGCCGCCGCCGGACTCGATGCCGTCGACTTCGACGAGCCCGTTCTTCAGCAGGCGGGACATCGTCGAGTAGACCTGGCCGTAGTGCAGCGGCCGGTCGTGACCGAATTTATCGTCGAAGGCCCGCTTCAGGTCGTAACCATGACGCGGGCCGGACTCCAGGAGCCCCAGGAGAGTGTGACCGATGGACATGCGAAGCACTGTACGCACCGTGTATACGCACGATGTATACGCCGAGTGTGCAGATGATGGCGGCGGGTACGGACCTCCAGGTGGGAGCCGAATGTCACGGTTCTGCTACCGAGGACCGGCCGGTCCGGGCGAGTGCGAGGGACGGCGCCGCCGTGCGGGGTGAGGACAGCGGTCTCGCGGAGCGGTCCGTCGAAGCT